>NZ_JAAAHR010000168.1:0-20921 GCF_009908215.1 Nonomuraea sp. K271
CCCCTCGACCGGCCCCACCGCGCCCGCCTCCGCGCCCGCCTCCGCGCCCGCCTCCGCGCCCGCCGGCAAGGGAGCGGGCGCGGCAGGCGGTGAGGCGTCCGAGGAGCTGGCCCGGCTGCTGGGCCGGGCCCGGCGGCCGGTGTTCATCGCGGGGCGCGGCGCCAGGCACGCGCGCGGCGAACTGGAGGAGTTGGCCGGCCGGGTGGGCGCGCTGCTCGCGACCTCCGCGGTGGCGAAGGGCCTGTTCCGCGGCAGCCCCTGGGACCTCGACGTGAGCGGCGGTTTCGCCACCCCGCTCGCCGCCGAGCTGATCAGAGGCGCCGACCTCGTCGTCGGATGGGGATGCGCGCTCAACATGTGGACCACCGGCCACGGCGAACTCATCTCGCCGGGCACGAAGGTGGTGAAGGTCGACCTCGACCCGGGCGTCTTCACTGCGTACGCGCACGCCGACCTCGGCGTGGCCGGCGACGTGGCCGCCGTGGCGAGGTCCGTGACCGCCCGCGTCGGTGAGGCCGCCGGTTACCGCTCGGCCGGGATCGCGCGGCGCATCCGGGCCAAGCGGCGGTGGCGGGACGTCCCGTACGACGACGAGAGCGGGGGCGGTCGGATCGACCCGAGGACGCTGACCATCGGGCTGGACGACCTGCTGCCGCACGAGCGGATCGTCGCTCCCGATTCCGGAAATTTCATGGGATATCCCTCGATGCTGATGGATGTCCCTGACGAGTTCGGGTTCTGCTTCACCCAGGCGTTCCAGTCGATCGGGCTGGGCCTCGCGACCGCGATCGGCGCCGCCGTGGCGCGGCCCGACCGGCTGCCGGTGGCGGCGCTCGGCGACGGCGGCGCCCTCATGGGCCTCGCCGACCTCGAAACCGTCGTCCGGCTCGGCCTGCCCATGGTGATCGTGGTCTACGACGACGAGGCGTACGGCGCCGAGGTGCACCACTTCGGCCCCCACGGACACCCGCTCGGCACCGTCACCTTCCCGCCGGTCGACTTCGCCGCCATCGCCAGGGGACACGGGCTCGACGCCGTCACGGTCACCGAGCCGGCCGGCCTGCAGGGCGTGGCCACCTGGCTCGACGGCCCCCGGGAACGGCCGCTGCTGGTGCACGCCAAGGTCACCCGCGGGCACGCCTCCTGGTGGCTCGAAGGCGCCTTCAGATCCCACTGACCGCCGGGGGCCGGGAGCGCGGATCAGAGCTTGCGGAACGTACGGGACTCCTCGGCCGAGGCGAGCACGTCGGCCAGGGGCGCGTCCGCGCCGGCCGCCACCGCCGCCGCGATCGCGCCCTCCACGAACGGCACGTCCGCCACCACGATCCGGCCGTCCTCCTCCAGCAGGCGGGCGGTCAGCACCGAGCTGCCCAGGTCGGGGATGAGCACCACCCCGTCGCCCTGATCGACGGCGCGTACGGCCTCCTCGACGAGGTCCACGCTCGTGCCGAGACCGCCGTCCTCCGTGCCACCGGCGGCCGCCACGGGCACCTGCGCGCCCGCGATCCCCTTGGCCAGCGCCACGGCCTCCGCCGCCAGCCCGGCACTGTGCGAGACGAGCACCAGCCCCACCATCACGCCCCCTTCCCGGCTCCGCCCACCCACGACCACCCGGACGTGGCACCACCCGCGTCCCCGGAGCTGGCCGCGCCCGTGGATCCGGTCACGGTGCGACAGCGGCCAGGGCCGCCATGAACAGCGCCGCCGACGCCGCCCCCGGATCCTCGTGCCCGATGCTCCGCTCACCCAGGTAGCTGGCACGGCCCTTGCGCGCCTGCATCGGGATCGTGGCCTCGGCCCCTTCGGCGGCCGCCCGAGCCGCCTGCTCGAACGCCTCACCCACCCCCACCCCGTCGCGTACGGCGAGCGCCAGGGCGCGCGAGGCCGGTGCCAGCGCGTCCACCATGGTCTTGTCACCCGGCGCGGCCTTGCCCAGCCGCTCGACCGCCACGACGCCCTCCTCGAACGCGGCCGAGAACCCGGCCAGCGTCACCGGCGACTCCAGCACCTTGCCCATCTGCCGGAACACCGACCCGTACAGCGGCCCGGAAGCGCCGCCGACGCGGCGGATCAGCGCCGTGCCCGCCGAGGTCAGCACCTGCACCGGCGACTCGGGCGGCCATTCGGTGAGCGCCTTGCGCACTTCCGTGAGCCCGCGGTCGAGGTTGGTGCCGTGGTCGGCGTCGCCGATCGCCGCGTCGAGCCGGGTGAGGCGCTCGCGGTCGCGGTGCACGAGCCGGGCGGCCTCCTCGAACCAGGCCACGAACATGTCGGTGTCCATAGGTTCCGCGCGGTGCCCGCCCGGCCTCGGCCCCGCGGGCAGCCCGCGCTCCCTCCCTTCAACAGACGTCACCATCGCAGGCCGGGCGTATCGACGGGGGCGTCCCACAGGCGGGTCAGCGTGTCGTCGAGGCGGCAGACGGTGACGGAGAAGCCCTGCATGTCGAGGCTCGTCACGTAGTTGCCGACCAGCGACCGCGACACCCGCGCCCCCTTGCCCTTGACGTACGCCGCCACCTCCGCGAACACGACGTACAGCTCCATGAGGGGCGTGCCGCCCATGCCGTTCACCATGACGAGCAGGTCGCCCTGCAGCGGCAGGTCGCCGTGGACCGCGTCCATGGCGGTGGCCGCCAGCTCGCGCGCCGGCGCCATCGGCACCCTGGCCCTGCCGGGCTCGCCGTGGATGCCGATGCCGAGCTCGACGTCCGTCTCCGGCAGGTCGAACGTCGGCTTGCCCGCGTGCGGCGTCGTGCACGAGGTCAGCGCGATGCCGAACGACCTGCTGCGCTCGTTCACCGCGCGCGCCACGTCGGCCACGTCGGCCAGCGGCGCGCCCTCCTCGGCCAGCGCCCCCGCGATCTTCTCGACGAACAGGGTCGCGCCGGTGCCCCGGCGGCCCGCGGTGTAGAGGGAGTCCTGTACGGCCACGTCGTCGTCGACCAGCGCGCTCGCCACTTCGACGTCCTCGGCCAGCTCGGCGGCCATCTCGAAGTTGAGCACGTCGCCGGTGTAGTTCTTGACGATGTGCAGCACGCCGGCGCCGCCGTCCACGGCCTTGGTCGCCTCGATGATCTGGTCGGGCACCGGCGAGGTGAAGATCTCGCCTGGGCAGGCCGCGTCGAGCATGCCGTACCCGACGAAACCGGCATGCAGCGGTTCGTGTCCTGAGCCGCCGCCCGACACCAGGCCGACCTTGCCCTGGCGCGGGCCGTCGGCCCGGTAGACCACCCGGTCGCGGATCCGCAGCGTGGGATGGGCCGCGGCCATGCCCTTCAGCGCGTCCTCAACCACGGAGTCTGCCGTATTCAACAGCTTCTTCATGGTTTGTACCTCTGCCCGCTTTCACGACCCCGCAAGCCTCACCACGCCGCCGGCGAGCTCCGCCCCGACTACCGTGATGCCCGCCTGAACAGCTACCTTCTGCTCATGGCTGAGATCGTGTACCCGCCGGTGATCGCCGCCGCGCGGACCCTCTTTCGCGTGCTCGACATCCGATTCCACACGGAAGGCACCGAGCACGTGCCGCGGACGGGTGGAGCGGTGCTGGTGAGCAACCACATCAGCTACCTCGACTTCATCTTCGCCGGGTTCGCCGCGCTGCCGTCGAAGCGGCTGGTGCGCTTCATGGCCAAGCAGGACGTCTTCGACCACCGGATCTCCGGCCCGCTGATGCGGGGCATGCACCACATCCCGGTCGACCGGGGGGCGGGCGCGGGCTCGTACGCGACGGCGCTGCGGACGCTCAAGGCCGGCGAGGTCGTGGGCGTCTTCGCGGAGGCCACCATCAGCCGGTCGTTCACCGTCAAAGAGATCAAGAACGGCGCGATCCGGATGGCCCAGGCGACCAACGTGCCGGTGATCCCCGTGGCGCTGTGGGGCAGCCAGCGGTTGTGGACCAAGGGCCGGCCGAAGAAGCTCCTGCAGCGGCACGTGCCGCTCACCATCCTGGTGGGCGAGCCGATGCACCCCAAGCGCGGCGAGAACGTCAACGACCACGTGATCGACCTGCACACGCGGTTGTCGGAGCTGGTCGACCGGGCGCAACGCACCTATCCGGACGTGCCGCAGGGCGTGTGGTGGCAGCCTGCCCATCTCGGCGGCACCGCGCCGACCCCGGAGGAGGCGGCGGCCATGGACGCGGCCGAGGCGGAGGCCCGCGCCAAGCAGGAATGACCGCCGACGCGCGTGACCCCCGCCCGATGCTCGGTGCGGGGGCGTCAGATGGCCGCCTGGTACGCGCTCGCGCGCATCCCCGCCAATAAACCCGCCGTCTGCTCCGGGGTGTAGCGTCGCACGGGATCGTGGTGGAGCAGCCCCTCGATCAGCGGGCGCATCACGCCCGCCCGGCGCGGGGGCGGATAGGGCCCGCTGCGGGCCATGCCGAGCACCGTCGCGGCGTCCTGCCCCGGGTAGGGAGGCTGGCCCTCGACGGCGCTGTAGAGGGTCGCGCCGAAGGACCACATGTCGGCCTCCTTGCTGGCCGGCCCCCCGTGCAGCCGCTCGGGCGCCATGAACGCGGGCGTGCCGCGCAGCCTGCGCGACGTCGTCATGCGGATGTCGCCCTCGGCGGTCGCTATGCCGAAGTCGGTCAGCACCACCCGGTCACCGGTCAGCATCACGTTGGCCGGCTTGACGTCGCGGTGCAGCACGCCAGCCTGGTGGGCGGTGCGCAACGCGGCGAGCAGGTGCTGGCCGATGGCCGCCACCGACTGCGCGGGCAGCGTGCCCACCTGGGAGAGCAGCTGGTGCAACGACAGCCCGTCGAGATATTCCATCACGATCCAGAGCTTGCCGCCCTCCTCGATCAGGTCGTGCACCGTGACGATGTTGGGGTGCGTCAGCCCGGCAGCCATCCTGGCCTCGCGCAGCACCCGGCGGCGCACCATCTCGGCCTCGCCGGCCAAGGTCAGCTCTTTAAGCGCCACCGTACGGTGGAGGAGCTGATCGAACGCGCGCCAGACGACGCCCATACCCCCACGACCGGCCTCCTCGTTCAGGAGGTACCGTCCGCCGATCTCCCGCATACCATCCCCTCAAGCTCGGGGATAATCATGTCACCTCAGCACAGGACTTAGGGTGCCTAACGTGCTCTGGATATGTCGGAATGTGCGGCTGCGCTGGTCACAGGCCCAGAAATTCGATCCGACACAGCGCGCCGCACCACCCCCGCTCGCCGCCGCACACCCGTCGGCTTCGCACACCCCGGGGCGCACAGCCGGATGAGGCCGCCAGCGCGGCGAGCCCGTCAGATGAGGAGGCGGAGTGCGCGCTCGGCCGTCCCCTCCGGCGCCTTGTCCGGGGACCCGGCCGTGAAGGGCGGCTGCGGGTCGTACTCGATCGCGAGCTGCACGCTCTGCGCGGTCTCCTCGTCCGTGGCCTGTGCCAGCAGCGTCAGCGCCATGTCGATGCCGGCGGACACGCCGGCGGCGGTCCAGATCTTGCCTTCCTTGACCACGCGCTGGCTGACCGCCACGGCGCCCCCCTCCTTGAGGAGGTCGAGGAGGGCCCAGTGCGTGGTCGCCTTCACCCCTTTCAGCAGCCCCGCGGCGCCCAGGAGGAGCGAGCCGCTGCACACCGAGGTCGTCCACGTGGTGTGCTCGTGCGCCTGCCGGATCCAGCCCGTCAGCGCGGTGTCCGACAAGGCATCCAGGGTGCCGAGGCCGCCGGGCACGACGATCACGTCGGGCCGCGGCATGTCGGCGTAGGAGGCCGTGGCGGTCAGCGTGAGCGTGCCCTGGTCGTCGGTGACGGGGCCGGCCTCCTCGGCGACGAACGTGACCGTCCACCCCGGCGCGAAGGCCAGCACGGTGTAGGGGCCCACGGCGTCCAGCGCGGTGTAGCGGGGGTAGAGCGGGATGGCCACCTGCATGGTCAACTCTCCTTCGACTGGAACCGGCGACGGTGGTCGCCGGGTGAGATCCGCCAGTGGCGGCGGAAGACGCGGTAGAGCGTCTCCGGCGTCCCGAGCCCCGACTCCCTGGCGACCGTGGCCAGCGGGTGGCCGGTGACCTCCAGGAGCCGCCTGGCGGCGTCGGCCCGGCTGCGTTCGACGTACCGGCCGGGCGACAGGCCCGTCTGCTCGGTGAAGACCCGTGAGAAGTGGCGCTCGCTCATGCCCGCGCGCGCGGCGAGCGCGGCCACGCTGAGGTCGGCCGCGGGGTTGGCGTCGATGTAGGACTGCAGCTCCCTGATCGGCTCGCTGCGCGGAGTCATGGCCCGCATCGGCGTGCTGAACTGGCTCTGCCCGCCCGGCCGGTGCAGATAGACCACGAGCCCGCGGGCGACGTCGCGGGCGAGCGCGTGGCCGTGGTCCCTGGCCAGCAGCGCCAGCGCGAGGTCCACGCCGGACAGGACGCCCGCGGACGTCCAGACGTGGCCGTCCTCGATGTAGAGCGGGTCGGGGTCCACCTCGACGTGCCCGTAGCGAGCCGCGAGCGCGTCCGCGACGAGCCAGTGCGTGGTGGCCCGCCGGCGGTCCAGCAGCCCGGCCTCGGCCAGGACGAACGCGCCGTTGCAGACGGAGGCGACCCGCCGCGCGGAGCCGGCCAGCCGGGCGACCTCCGGGACCAGCTCACCCTCCGCGATCTGCTCCTGCACGGACCACCCGCCCGCCACCAGCAGCGTGTCGACCGGCCCCTCGACCTCCCCGAGCGGCGCGGTCATGACGGTGACCCCGTTGCCGGCCGGGACGGCGCCCCCGCCCACGGCCGCCACCTCGACCCGGTAGCCGCCGGACGTGACCAGGGCGGCGGTGCCGAACACGTCGGCGGGCCCGGCCATGTCGAGCAACTGGAAGCCGGGGAAGACGACCACCAGGACACGTCGCTGCATGCCTTCATGCTGGTGGCGCGCGATGATGGCGTCAACGACGCATCTATTGCAGATCACGCCATCCGGTACGCCGAACGCCCCCGGCACACGCGGTGTCCGGGGGCGTTCGGGGGCGGTCAGCCCATGTGCGGGTAACGGTGGTCGGTCGGCGCGACGAAGCTCTCCTTGATCACACGGGCGTTCACCCAGCGGATCAGGTTGAAGATCGAGCCCGCCTTGTCGTTGGTGCCCGAGGCGCGGGCGCCGCCGAACGGCTGCTGGCCGACGACGGAGCCGGTCGGCTTGTCGTTGATGTAGAAGTTGCCCGCCGCGAAGCGCAGCCGGTCGGTGGCCGCCTTGATGACGTAGCGGTCCTGCGCGATGACCGCCCCGGTCAGCGCGTACGGGGCGATGCCCTCCATCTGGTCGAGCACCGTGTCGAAGTCGCCGTCGTCGTAGACGTGGACGCCGAGGATCGGCCCGAAATACTCCTTGAAGAAGATCTCGTCAGCCGGGTCGGCGCACTCCATGACGGTCGGCTTCACGAAGTAGCCGACCGAGTCGTCGTACGAGCCGGTGAGCACGTCGATGGCCGAGGACGACCGCGCCCGGTCGATGGCCTCCTTGTTCTTGGCGAAGGCCCGCCCGTCGATGACCGCGCCCATGAACGTCGACAGGTCGCCCGCCACGTCGCCCACGGTCAGTGACTCGGCCACGGAGACGAAGTCGTCGCGCATCCGGTTCCAGATCGAACGCGGCACGTACGCCCGCGAGGCGGCCGAGCACTTCTGCCCCTGATACTCGAAGGCGCCCCTGATCAGCGCCGTCGACAGCACCTCGGGGTCGGCCGACGGGTGGGCGAGCACGAAGTCCTTGCCGCCGGTCTCGCCGACGACGCGCGGATAGCCGTGGTAGGAGGCGATGTTGGCCCCGACCGTGCGCCACAGGTGCTGGAACGTCCCGGTCGAGCCGGTGAAGTGGATGCCCGCCAGCGCCGGGTGCGCGAGCGCCACCTCGGAGACGGCCTGCCCGTTGCCGGTGACGAGGTTGATCACGCCCGGCGGGAGCCCGGCGGCCTCCAGCACCCGCATCGTGAAGTGCGCGGCGAGCTGCTGCGTCGGCGACGGCTTCCAGACGACGACGTTGCCCATCAGCGCGGCCGAGGTCGGCAGGTTCCCGGCGATGGCGGTGAAGTTGAACGGAGTGATCGCCAGCACGAACCCTTCGAGCGGACGGTACTCCATCCGGTTCCACACACCGGGCGACGAGTTCGGCTGCTGGGCGTAGAGCTGACGCGCGTAGTGCACGTTGAACCGCAGGAAGTCGATCAGCTCGCAGGCGGCGTCGATCTCCGCCTGCTGCACCGACTTCGACTGGCCCAGAACGGTCGCCCCGTTGATGGTGGCCCGCCACGCCCCCGCCAGCAGGTCGGCGGCCTTCAGGAAGATCGCGGCCCGCTCGTCGAACGGCAGCGCCTGCCAGGCGGGCGCCGCCCGCAGCGCGCTGTCGACGGCGTCCCGCACGTCCTGGACCGTAGCTTCGTTGGTACGGCCCAGGACGTGGGCGTGGTTGTGCGGCTGCACCACGTCGATGGGGGCGCCGCCGCCGAGGCGCTGCTCGCCTCCGATGGTCATGGTCAGGTCGGTCTGCGACCCGGCCAGTTCCTTGATGCGGTCTTCCAGCGTGGTCCGCTCGGCGCTGCCGGGCGCGTAGCCGTACACCCGCTCGTTGGCGGGTTCCGGCACGTTACTGATGGCATCCATCACAGCCTCCTGATGCGAACGTCGTCTTCGGGCGATGAGGTGACCGCGAGCGGGAAGGCCTCCAAGGCCCGAGCGTGCAGTGGCAGGGTCTCAGACACTGTCGCCACCTCCAGGTGAGATTGAGCTTGTGCTTCCGGGCATCGGTCAGGGCTTCTCCCGAACGAGCGGGACGAAAAGCCACTCCCTTCCTGGAGCGGAGGAGCCACTTACCTACCCCCAAGGGCACGAAGGAAGAAGGCGACGTTGGCCGGGCGCTCCGCGAGACGGCGCATGAAATAGCCGTACCAGTCGTCGCCGTAGGGAACGTAGACGCGGACCGTGTGGCCGGCCCCCGCCAGGGCCTCCTGCAGGTCGTTCCTGATCCCGTAGAGCATCTGGAACTCGTGGTCGCCGATCGTCCGCCCGAACCGGTCGGCGAGCAGTTCCGTGATCGCGATCATGCGATCGTCGTGCGTCGCCACCATGGGGTAACCCTTCCCCGCCATGAGGACGCGCAGGCATCGTACGTACGCCTTGTCCACGGCGGTCCGCCCCTGGTGGGCGACCGAGGCGGGCTCACGGTAGGCGCCCTTGACCAGGCGTACCCGGGAGCCCTCCGAGGACAGGTCGCGGCAGTCCTGTTCGCTGCGGAACAGGTAGGCCTGGATCGCCACGCCCGTCGAAGGATGGTCCTCGCGCAGCTTGCGCAGGACGGCCAGGGTCGAGTCGACGGTGGTGTGGTCCTCCATGTCGAGTGTCACGGCCGAGCCGGCGACCGCGGCGGCGACGCAGATCTCGCGGGCGTGCTCCAGCGCCATGGCCTCGTCGATCCGCTGGCCGAGCGCCGACAACTTCACCGACACCTCGCCCCTGGAGCCGAGCTCCAGCGGCCTGATCGCGCGCAGCAGCGTGACGTAGGCGTCCGTGGTGGCGGCCGCGGCCCGCGCGTCGCGCGTCTCCTCGCCGAGATGGTCGACGGTCACGGCGAGCCCGGTGTCGCGCAGGCGTTCGACCGTGTCGCGGGCCTCCTCGACGCTCTCCCCGGCGACGAACCTGTCGACCACCTTCCTGGTGAGCGGGAAGCCCGACACGGCGCGGCGCACGACACGGCTCCCCGAGGCGGAGAGCAGCAGTTGACCCAGCATGTCTCCAGTGTAAAAACCCCAGCTCAAAGGGGGCCATCGACGCGCGTAACGCCGGATGTGGCAGGCTGTCATACACATGCACAACTCGGCAGACCTGCAAGAGATCGTCGACGAGATCGCCGCCCGGCTGGGGGCGTCCGCGACGCTGGAGGACCGCTCGTTCCGGCTGCTGGCCTACGGCGCGCAGCACGGCGCCATCGACACGGTCCGCCAGGAGTCGATCCTGCGCAGGCGCGCTACGGGGGAGGTGCGCGACTACTTCGAGCGCTACGGCATCGCCAGGGCCGAGGGCCCGGTCCGGATCCCTGCCGACGCCGAGCTGCACGTCCTGGCCAGGGTCTGCTGGCCGCTGCGCCACCGCGAGGTCACCTACGGCTACCTGTGGCTGCTCGACTCGGGCGAGCTGGACGACACGACCCTGCACGCCGTCGCGCCGCTCGTCGCCAGGGCGGCCGCCGCGCTCGCCCAAGAGGCCAGGAGCCGGCAGGATCTCGGGCGCGGGTTGCGCGGCCTGCTGTCGCCCGACCCCGAGGAGCGCGCCGCGGCCGCCATCGAGGTTCCCGGCCCGGTCGCGGCCGTCGCCGTACGCGAGTCGCACGAGCGCGTGGCCGCCCTCTGGACGCTGCCGCGCGGCGTGCTCGCCCGCGCCGGCTCACCGGTCGCCCTGCTCGCCCCCGCACATCTGGCGGCCGAGGTCGCCCAGACCCTCCAGAGCGCGTACGGCACCGCGGCCGGCATCGGCGGCACGCGCGGCGACCCTGCCGACGCCTGGCTGAGCTGGCGCGAGGCCCGCCACGCCCTGCGCATCGCCGAGCACTTCCCCCGCCACGCGCCGCTCGCCCGGTGGGAGGACCTCGGCGTGCACCGCCTGCTGGCCCGCCTCGGCCCGTCCGACCTGCGCGAGCTGGCGGCCGAGACCGCCGGGCTCGAAGGCGAGCTGGCCCACACGGTCGAGGTCTACCTCGACCGCGGCGGCCACGCCCAGAAGACCGCCGCCGAGCTCGGCATCCACCGCCAGACGCTCTACTACCGGCTGGGCAAGGCCGAGCGCCTCGTCCACAAGGACCTGTCGGACGGCGACGACCGCCTGGCCGTGCACCTCGGTCTCAAGGCCGCCAGGCTGCGCGGTCAGGACGCCCGGTAGACCTTCACCCAGTCGACGTACATCGAGACGGTGCGGGGCGTGGAGGAGTCGCGGCAGCGGGGCTCGCACACCACGTCGTTCTGCAGGGCCAGGCCCATGCGGCGGCCGCTGGGCACGTGCGGGCCGCGGTAGTCCCAGTACCTCTCGCCGTCCAGCCAGACCGTCAGCCGGCCGGGCAGCCAGTCGACCGCCACCGTGTGCCACGTGGTGAAGTCGGCCTTGAGCGTCTTGCGCGCCCGGCTGTGCCCGTCGTGCACGAAGATGCCGCCGCCCTGCCGCTTCGGGTCGACGATCTCGGCGAAGTCGACCTCGGCGTAGCCGTTCCCCTCGCTCTGCCGCGTCGGCCACAGCAGCGCCACCGGCGTGTACCCGGTGCCCGCCTCGGCCTTGAACCTGACCTCCCACCGGCCGTACTCCTGCGCGAGCCGGGTGGCCACGCCGCCCGACAGGTCCTTGCCGCCGTACATGCCGCCTTTGAGGCGCAGCACGCCGTCCGAGACGGACGCGGCCTTGCCGGTACGGGGGTTCCGCTCGGCCTGGGGGGAGTGGTAGATCATCCACTTCTTGGTGTTGATCGACGAGCCGTTGAAGTTCTCCACGAGGACCGGGTCGCCCCAGCCCGTCGTCTGTGCCTGCGCGGTCTGGGGGAGGGCGGCGACGCATGCCAGCGCCGCGGCCGTCAAGATCGGACTGCGTTTGGACATGCGCTCCATCGAAGCAAAGATCTCACTCCGATAACACCCCTTCTGTCACATCAGTCAGTTTCGTCACATGACTGCGCGCGTCGGGACATCATGCTTCCGACATGGTGCCGGCAGGCGGCTCACGCCGCCTGCCGGAGCATCGGATGGGATGGGGAACGTCAGGCGCAGGCAGCCTCGTAGACGCGTACGAGCTCCTGGCTGACCCGCTCCCAGGAGTAGCGCGAGCGCGCCCGGTCGGCGCCCGCGTAGCCGAGCGCGGTCCGCAACGTCGGGTCCCACAGCAGCTCGCGCGCCAGGCGCGCGGTGCGCGCCGGCTGGTCCGGCGGCACCAGCAGGCCGGTGACGCCGTCCACGATGGAGTCCAAATGCGCGCCGACGGCGGAGGCGATCACCGGCACGCCGCAGGCCATCGCCTCCAGGGCGACGATCCCCGTGACGGCCTCGCGCGGCACCGACACCACGGCGTCCGCGCTGCGCATCAGCTTCGGTACGGAGGTCCGCTTCACCTGGCCGAGCAGGGTCACCCGGTCGCCCACGCCGAGCTGCTCGGCCAGAGTCCGCAGGCTCCGCGCGTCCTGGTCGTCGTCCAGCTCGTCGGGGCCGGGGCCGCCGGCGATGACCAATTCGACGTCGCCGAGTCCCTGCAGCGCCCGCACGATGGTGTGCGCGCCCCGCTCGATCGACAGGGGGCCGACGTGCAGGAGGCGCTTGCGCGAGCCCTTCGTGGCGATCGCGCCGCGGCGCTGGAAACGTTCGGTGTCGACGCCGTAGGGGACGATGGCGATGTTGTGGCGCGGCACTCCGAGGCGGATCAGCGCCGACTCCTCGTCGCCCGAGCCCGCGATGACCGCGTTGGCCCGGCGGCCCAGCGCCCGCTCCAGCTTCTGGTGCGCGGTGTCGACCGTGTGGAACGTCTGCGTGACCGGCACGTCGAGCCCCTTGGCGCCCGCCACGGCGGCCAGGCCGCTGGTCCACGAATGGGCGTGGATGATGTCGGGCCTGTCCTGGTGCCAGCGCTTCATCAGTTGCGCGCCGACGTCGTTGAGGTAGGGAACCACGTCATTGGCGGAAAGACCGCGGGGCGGGCCCACGTCGATGTGCTCCAGCGTGACTCCCGGGGCCACCCGCGTCCTGGGCTTGCCCTCGGCGTTGTCACGGCGGGAATAGATCGTGACGTGGTGTTCGCGCCCCAGCTCACGTGCGACCGACAGGATGCGGTGGCGCTGGTTTCCGTTGGACGAAGCGACGATCGCGATATTCATGGCACACCCCAGCGTGAAAAAGCTACAAAGGTGTGCCTGCGTCTTAGGCACGTCGTTCTGAACCTGACCATACCCAGGTTTCGCGAGAACGCAAACCCCTACAGATCAGACACCTCGGAGCGCGAAAACCACGATCTCGTCCCACACCTGGCCCTCGGAGAACGCGTGCCGGTCCGCCTCCACCGCCTTGACCACGGTGGACGGCGACTGGCCCGCGCAGCGGCCGAGCACATCGGCCAGCCGCTCGTCGCCGTACGGCTCGCCCCGGGCGTTCCTGGAGGAGACCAGGCCCTCCGAATAGAGCACCAGCGTCTCCCCGACAGGCACCGTCAACGTCTCGACCTGCGTCTCCGCCTCGCGCGCGATGCCCAGCGGCACACCGCCGCCCGCGACGAAGCGTACGGTGCCGTCGTTGCGGACCCGCGCCGCCGGATGGTGGCCCGCCGACGACAACCGGATCGTACGGCCCTGCACGAACCCCGCCACGGCCATCACGAACAGGCCGGAGCCCTGGGCGACCAGGGCCTCGTTGACCCTCCGCATCACCAGATCGGGGTCGGACTCCCAGACGCTCAACGCCCGCAGGCCGCCCCGCACCATGGCGGTGACCGACGCGGCCTCCTCACCCTTGCCGGCCGCGCCGCCCAGCGCGAAACCCCACCCGCCGGCGACCGGGAACACGTCGTAGAACTCCGCGCCCACCGACGACCCCGGGTGGTAGACGGCCGCCGCCTCGTAGCCGGGGATGTCGGGCAGGTTGCGCGGCGCGACGCTGGCCGACAACGCGTCGGCCGCACGCGAGCGGCTCTGGAAGCTGCTCTGCGCGCGCACCGCCAGGCCCAGCTGCAGCCCCACCTCCTGCATGACGGCCAGGTCGGCCAGCGCGAACGGCTGCCTCCCGTTCGTACGCACCAGCGTCAGCACGCCGTCGCCGGAGCCGATCGGCACGCTCAGCAGCGAGCTAGCGCCCATCGCCGTCAGCACCGGGCCGTCGGCGCAGAAGCCGAGCAGCGTCTCGTCCTCCACCATCTCGTGCACCACGCCCGAGCCCCGGTCGAGAACCTGCAGCACCACCTGGCTGGTCGCCGGATCGGCCGACTCCACCTGGCGGGCCAGCTCGCCGAGCGGCTGGTCCTTCGGCGCCATCACGGCCGAACGGCGCGGCACACCGTCGCGCACCACATCGGCGATCACCCAGTCGGCCCACTCGGCCGCCAGCAGCCGCGTCGCCCGCGGCAGCGCGACCGGACGCCGCAGAGCCTCCTCGTCGAGCAGCAACGTGGCCATCTTGACCAGCAGGTCCTGCCGCTTGGCCGCCGCCAGCAGCAGCGCGCCGTCGGACTGCTCGGGCCGGCGCGCGCCCGGCTCCGCCACCTGCACCTCGATCGGCAGCACGATCGCCGCCACCATCTGCTGCGGCTCGCCCGGCATGGTCAGCCTGGTCATCGCCAGCTGCACGGTGTGGGTGCGCCCCTGGTGCGCCAGCCGAGTCTCGAACGCCGACGGCTGCCCGGTCTGCAGCGCCGACGTCAGGTGCGACCGGAACGCCGCCCGCCGCGACACGTCCACCAGCAGCGGGAACGACCGGCCCACCAGGTAGCCGTCGGGGCTGCCGAGCATCCGCGACGTCTCCGGGTTGATCCGCCGCACCACGCCGCCACCGTCGAGCACGATGACGGGCACGGGGAAGGCCCTGAACACCTGGCGCAGCAGCTTCAGCTCGCGCTGCGCTCCGCCGTCCCTCTTCGCGCCCGCCCGCTTCGGGGACTTGCGCAACTGCTCCCTGGCCTCGGCCAGCAGCTCGGCCGCGGTGTCGAGCTCCGCGAGCGCGGCGTCCAGCGTGGGCGCGAGATCCGCGGGATAGGCGGCCCTCGCCGCACGCAACGATGAGACGCGCCCTGCCAGCGCGTCCAGCGCGTGTTCGAAGTCCGGCATGGTCATGGTCTGACGCTACGCCACTCGGGATAATGCTAGCCATAAGGGGTAGAGGCTTGTTGCTATGGAATCCACCGCGATGCTCACCCCCGGACTCGCCCGTGACCTGGCCGCACTGGGCCGCCTAGGGGAGGACACCTCGACGGAGAGCGTGCTGCGCGGCCTGACGACCGCGCTCACCGCAGGAGTGCCCGGCTGCTCCGGAGCCTCCGCCGAGCACTGGCGAGAAAACCGCGTCCTCGTCTCCGGCTCCCACAGCGAGCTCATCATGCTCGTCGAAGGCGAGCACGAACTGGGGGAGGGGCCGTCCACCGAGGCCCGGCAGAGCGGCGGGCGCGCCACCGTCACCGACGTGCTCACCGAGACCCGTTGGCCCCGCTACGACGCCCTGGCCACCCGCTGGGGCGTGCGCTCCGTGCTGGCCGTGCCCATCGACGTGACGCCCGCCGTGCTGGTCGTCGGCCTCTACTCGGTGCGCCCCGGCGCCTTCTCGCCCCAGGGCGCCCACTCGCTCTCCGACATGCTCACCGAACAACTCGGGGTGGCCATGGCCAACCTGTCGGACTTCGACGAGGTGCGTACGGACGCCGCCCAGCTCCAGGAGGCTCTCGCCGGCCGGTCGGTGATCGACCAGGCCAAGGGCATCATCATGCAGACCAGCGGATGCACGGCAGAGGCCGCCTTCGAGGAACTGCGCAGGATCTCCCAGCACCACCAGGTCAAGGTGGCCGACCTCGCGCGGCTCCTGGTCGAGGAGCACCAGCGCAAGTCGAAGGGCTGAGCTCACCCGATGGCGGCCAGGGCGTCGTCGAGCGAGTCGTAGATCGGCAGGCGCTGGGCGAGCCCGGTGATCCACATCACCCTCGACTTGGAGTATTCCACCCCGATCAGCGCGAACTTCGTGCCTGAGGCCAGACTCGTCTGCCAGTGGTGCACGATCAGGCCGAGCGCACGCGAGTCCATGAACGTCACTCCGGCCAGGTCGAGGATCAGGTCGGCGCCCGCCAACGACAGGTAGTCGGCGAACTGCTCACGCGTCGTGGCGTCCAGCACGCCGTCGACCCGCACCACGGTGACCGAGTCGACGGTCGACGACGTCAGGCTCAGGGCCGCCACGGGCCCGTCGCCGTTTTCCGGCATTGTCACGGAGCAACCCTACTGTCACCACGCGAGGGAGGAATACTTCCGGTGGCTCGGGGGACACTTCTGGCGAGGTCCAGCAGAGGGCTTCCGTCTCGAGAGTTGAGCGAGGCGCGCCTCTGCCTGGGCTTTTTCTGGCTCGGGGGAGGCCCGCCTGCGAGCCAGACGAGGAGCAGCCATGGCTGTGCAGGAGTACATCCTCGAGGAGATGAGCGCGGAAGAGCTCCTGGCCGAGATGGTCAAGGAAAGCACCTCCGGCACCCACCGCGAGCGGCTGCGCGAACGCATCGTCGAAATGCACCGTCCGCTCGCCATGGAGATCGCCAGGCGATACCGTTATCGTGGCGAACCGCTGGAGGACCTTCTCCAGGCCGCATATGTTGGCCTGATGAAAGCCGTCAACGGATTCGACCCCAGCCTCGGACACGCGTTCAGGGGCTACGCGGTCGTGACGATGACCGGTGAGGTCAAACGGCACTTCCGCGACCGCACCTGGGCCATCCGGGTGCCCCGCCTCTACCAGGAACGCCGCTCCGAGCTCAACAGGCTCGTCGCCGACCTCAGCCAGGACCTCGGCAGGTCGCCCACCGTGGCGGAGCTGGCAGCGAAGATGAACATCACCGAAGAGGACGTCCTGCTCACGCTCGACGCCTCCGCCGCCTACAGCACCCTGTCGCTCGACGCCCCGCTCGGCACCGACGACGATGCGGCCTCACTCGGCGACGTCATCCCCGAGGACGACGACACGCTGAGCACCATGGTAGACAGAGAGGCCGTCAAACCGCTCATCGACGCCCTTCCCTCCCGGGAGAAGCACATCCTGCTGCTGCGCTTCTTCGGCAACATGACGCAGGCCGAGATCGCCGCCGAGTTCGGGATCTCCCAGATGCACGTGTCGCGCATCCTGCGCAAAGTCCTCGATCAGCTACGCGCCGAACTCGTCGGCTGAACAGGCGGTCGCCGGGTGAACGAGGACGTGGAGCCCCAGCCGGGCCACACGGGCCCGCCTCCCGGTGTGCCCGTGAAACGACTACTTTTCCGGCTGCCGGACCTGCCGAGGGTCCGGCAGTACGCCGAAGACGAGGCCCGCGAGGCGGGCATGGCCGAGGACGGCGTCGCAGACTTCGTCATCGCGATCAACGAGGTCGCCACCAACGCCGTCACCCACGGCGGCGACCAGGCCGTCCTGCGCATGTGGCCGGCGGGCGGCGACCTGGTCGTCGAGGTACACGACAACGGCACCTGGAAACCAGGGCCGCTGCCGGGGGCGGTGGGCGGCATGGGGCTCTGGGTGGCCCGCCTGCTCGCCTCGGAGCTGACCGTGCACGCCGGCGACACCGGCAGCACCGTCACCATGCGCTTCCCCGGCAAGGCGTGATCCGGCGAAAGGCGACGCGTACCCTGCGGCGACGCGATGCCGCGGGCGGACGATCCGTACCCGACGCGAGGCGACGCGCGATGCCACGCGCCGCCTTACCCTGCCGGCGGCGCGTGGACCACGGGTCGTCAACGCCTGGCGCGGCCACGCCAGCCGCCGTAGCTGCGTACACTCGCCGTGCCGATTCCTGCCTGGTGCAGAGCCAGCAGGGTCAGCCCCAGCAGGACGAACGTCATACCGGACACCCCGCCGGGGATGTCCACCCCCAGCAGGTCGAGCAGTAAGCCCAGCCCGAAGACGATCGCCGCGACTATCGCGAGCATGTCAGATCACCTCATCCCCTGGCTGTGGCCCTGGACGTGGCCCTGGATGTGGCCCGGGTCGTGCGCCTCGGCACGGCTCTGACCGGGGGCACCGGACAGGGCGAGCAGGTGTTCCAGGACGTTGCGGTAGTCGCGCAGCGCGAGCCGCAGCAGCTCGGTGTCGTGCGCGCCGGCGTCCTTCCAGCCATCCCGCAGGGTGTCCGTCCGGCTCGTGAGGCTGCTGGTGAACGCCTCCACCACCTCGCCGAGCAGACCGTCGGCACGACGTACGGCCTCGCCGGGGTCGTCGACGAACGAGGCCTGCAGGTCGCGCCAGCGAGCCTGCACCTGGGCGGGGTCCTGGTCGAACAGGATGACATCCTGGGGGGCCGCGTGCGCGGGGACCTCGTCGGGCACGGCCTCGGCGTTCAGCGGGGCGGGTTCCGGCTCGGGCGGCAGGTCGTCACCGGTCGTCGCGTACGGGTCCCGGTAGGCGGCGTCCTCATCCGGCTCGGGTGTCGTGACGGCGCCGGGGACAGCGGTGTCGTACTCCTCGTCGGGGCGCCGGCCGATGCCCGCCGCGTCGTCACCGGCGACAGGTCCGCCTGGGATGTGCTCGCCCGGCCGGGCCCGCACGGCTTCCCGCTCGGCGTCACGGTCGTCGCCACGGACCTCGTCAGCGCGTTGCGACGGCACCTTCAGCTCATCGCGGCTGTCTTTCATCACTCTCACCGTCCTCGCGTGGTCTCGTGCAGCAGCTCCTCGAACAGGGCCCGGTAGTGGACCATGGCCTGCCGGAGCTCCTCGGTGGAGGCCGCCTTCTTGGCCGCCCGCCCGCTGATCTCGTGAGCCGTCCTGTAGTGGTCAAGGGTCGTGGCATGCCCCACCGACAGGTCGGACAGCCGCTGCTCGAAGTTCTCGGTCGGATAACCTCGCTCCGCCATGACCGCGGTGACCAGCTGGTCCGCCTCGGTCACCGCGAAGCCGGGCGCGTCCACGAAGCGCTCCTGCACCTCGGTCCAGCGGTTGGCGTACGTCTCCCGCGACTCCTCCGGCAGGGGACGGATGTCGAGCTCGGAATGGCGCTGCTCGCGCCCGAGCAGCTCCTGCTCGGCGTCGCGGCGGTTGTCGTGTTCCGCGACTGTGCGCTCGTACTCGGGGCCGAAACGATCACGGAGGTGGTTACGGCGCTTCTGTTGCTGCACGACGTAGGCAAGTGCGGCGAGCGCCACCACCACGATGATGGCGACGGCCACCCAGGTGAAGGTGGTCATGATGTTCGCCTCCGGTCTCTTTGTCGAGACCAGCGACTGCCCTGGAGAGCCCTGGCGAAACTTTTGCCCTCAGCCGGTATCGAGCGCCTTCCGCGCCGCGGCCAGCACTTTTGCGACATGTGAGCCCGCTGGGGGAGCGGGGACCTCGCTGAACCCCTCATCAGGGTCGTACCGCACGTCCAGCCCCTGGTCCACCAGCCGCTGAGCCCACCGCAGCGCCGTGTTCAGCCGGTCGGACGCCGGCGGCTTCCCCTGGGCGGCGGCCGACAGATTACGCAGATTCGTGGCGGGTCCCGACTGGGCGTGCGCCCGGGCCAGCTTCCACGGGAGGGCGGCGCTGTGGTCGAGCATCGGCTTGGCCAGCCCGGAGGCCCGCTTGGCCTGCAACACCCCGGAAACGCTGACCCCGAAGTGAGCGGCCAGCTCCTGCACGCTCTTCCCTTCGGCGACCAGCCTGGCCAGCTCACCCCGATCGATGGTCGGCTTACGCCCCACCCGGCCTCCTCCGCTCCCGCTCTCCGTGTACGCGTGCACCTTCGATGTGCGCTAAGGTTATGACGTCCCACCCCGCAGGGGGCGGCCGACACAACCGGGACGTAGCGCAGCTTGGTAGCGCACTTGACTGGGGGTCAAGGGGTCGCAGGTTCAAATCCTGTCGTCCCGACCAGATCGACGCTGGTCGAGCAGGGTGTCATCCATCAGGATGGCACCCTTTCGCATTGCTGAGTGACTAGCTGAGTGACTACCGGGCGAAGAGGGCGTCCATTGCCGCAGCTCCTTGCAGGAGTACAGGGCGGATCTGCTTGCGGTAGACGGCTTCGGTGACCGCCGTCCCGCTGTGGCCGACCAGGCGGGCGATGTCCTCCAGGGGGACGCCGGAGTCGGAGAGCAACGAGACGAAGCTGTGCCGCATCTCCCGGGGCGTCCAGTAGTAGGCAGGCATCCCGGCATTCTTGACGATCTTCCGGAACGCGCGTCGGACGTTGTGGGCGTCGAGCGGTGTGCCGACGAGGGAAGCGAAGACGAGCCCGTGATCCTGCCACTTCTCGCCCGCCGCCTTCCTGTCGCTCCGCTGCTGCTCGCGGTGCGCCTTGAGCGCTTCCACGCAGCGCTTGGGCAGTGCCAGGGAACGCCGTGAGCGCTTGGTCTTGGTATCGCCTCCCTCGCGTACCGAGCGCCACACGGCGATCCATGGCGGGATGTCCTTGTCCGGGTCGCCGACGAGATCGACCTCCTTCCAGGTGAGCGCCCGCAGCTCCTCCGTACGGGCACCGATCAGCAGCGAGAGGACGACGTAGGCGTACAGGCGCGTCCCCTCGGCCGCGTCGAGGAGCGCTGTCGCCTGGTCAAGGGTGAGGGACTTGGACGGACGGCCTTCCTTGCCCTCCGGGATCTCGCACAGACCCACGACGTTGCGCTTCACCTTGTCGCGGGCCTGGGCGAACTTCACCGCACGATTCAGGCACGAGTGGAGCAGCCGCGTCGTGCGGGCGCTGAGCACCCTGGCCTTGCCGACGAGCCACCGGTCCACGTCCTCGGCGCTCAGCTCGCGGAGCTTACGCGCGCCCACGTCGGGGATGATGTGCTTGTCACACAGGGTCCGGTAGTTGGTGACCGTGTTCTGGTCGCGACCATGCAGACCGTAGGCGAGCCAGCTCGTCACGGCGTCCGCCACGGTGTAGTTCGCCGGGCCGCTGGCAAGCCCGTCCTCGTGGTCGCGGATGATCTCTTTCAGCTTGGCCTTGGCTTCGGTCTTGGTCTTGCCGCTGGCTTTCTTGACGATGCGCTTGCCGGCCGGGGTGTAGCCGACCGTCACCGAGGCGATCCAGCGTTGCCGCTTCTCGTCCCAGTGCAGGCCGCCGTCGCCCCGGCTGCGTCGTTCGGTCATGAAGCCTCCTGTTCGAGTAGAGCGATGTAGTCCTCTATGGCTGAGGCGGGGATGAGGCGCGTACGCCCCTGGGTGACGGAGCGGAGCCGTCCTGAGCGGATGAGTTCGTAGATAACGCTGCGGCTGAGGCTGAGCAGGTGCATGGCCTCGCAGACGCGGTAGAGCCGCCGATCGTGGGCGGGTAGGGGTGGGGT
>NZ_JAAAHR010000169.1:0-20860 GCF_009908215.1 Nonomuraea sp. K271
GTACTTGGGGGTGGACGGCGGCCAGGCCGGCCTCGTCGAACGGCCCGCGCTGCTCGCCGTCCACCCCCAAGTACCACGGGCCGTCGCCGGGCAGCGGCGGCGGTCCCTGACGGGTGTCCTGCCGGTACTGGGGGGTGAGCGCGGCGGCCATCTGCTGTCCGGCGGCGATGCCCATGCCCAGCCCCATGCCCTCGCCCGCCCCGCCGGCGTTCTCGAGCGCTTCGGCGGCCTGGAACCTGGCGTACTGCCCGAGGTCGCCCACGATCCCCATCTGCGAGCGTTTGTCCATCGCCTGCTCCACCTCGGGCGGCAGCGAGATGTTCTCGATGGTGAAGGTCGGGATGGCGATGCCCACGCCCGCGAGGTCGGCCGTCAGCACCTCCGAGAGCCGCCGGCCCATCTCGTGCTGCCTGGAGGCGAGGTCGAGCAGCGGGACGCCCGCGGTGGCGAGGGCGTGGGCGAGCCGCCCCACGACCATCTGGCGCAGGTAGCCCTCCACCTCCTCGGTGCGGAACCGCGGGTCCGTCCCCGCCAGCTCGCGCAGGAGGGCACGGGCGTCGATCACCCTGGCGGCGTACGCGCCGAACGCCCGCAGCCGCACCGGCCCGAACTCCGCGTCCCGCACCATGATCGGGTTCTGGGTGCCCCACTTGAAGTCCGCGAACTGGCGGGTGCTGACGAAGTACACCTCGGCCTTGAACGGGGAGTGGAAACCGTACTTCCAGCCCTTGAGGGTGGACAGGATGGGCAGGTTGCGGGTCTCCAGCGTGTACGTCCCCGGCGCGAACGCGTCGGCGATCTGGCCCTCGTTGACGAAGACGGCGACCTGTGACTCGCGTACGACGAGCCGGGCGCCCATCTTGATCTCGTTCTCGTAGCGGGGGAAACGCCAGACCAGGGTGTCGCGGCTGTCGTCGAGCCATTCGACGATGTCGATGAACTCGCCCCTGATCTTCTCGAAGAACGCCACTTCGCCCCCGTTCGTCGGTGTTGAGCCAGGTCGGCCACCGTACCAAAGCGGCTTGACATCGAATTGGCGCCAAGGTCGGTACTGTGGCCACCGTGGTGAAGCAACGGGTCGCGCAGCTCGAATACAGCGAGTTCCAGTCCGCCATGCTCGACGAGGAGAAGCGGAGGCGGAAGGCCGCCAAGATCATCGCGGTCATCGAGCACTTCAACGGGCCGCTCGGCGGGCTGACCGTGGGAGACGTCGGTTGCTCGGCCGGGTTCATCGCCGACGAGCTCGCGCAGGCCGGGGCCAAGCACACCCTGGGCATCGACATCGACGTGCCGGGCCTGCGCAAGGCGGCCGACCGGTTCGGCGAGCGGGTGGCGTTCGTCTGCGGCGACGGCACGGCGCTGCCGTTCCCCGACGGGTCGGTCGACGTGCTGGTGTTCAACCACATCTACGAGCACGTGGTCGACCCCGATGCGGTGGTCGCCGAGATGCACCGGGTGCTGTCGGACGGCGGGGTGCTCTATCTCGGGCTCGGCAACCGGCTCGGCGTCATGGAGCCCCACTACAAGCTGCCGTTCCTGTCCTATCTGCCGCCGGCGGCCGCCGACCGCTACGTGCGGGTGTTCGGCAGGGCCGACCACTACTACGAACGGTTCCGCACCCGCCGCGGCCTGCGCAGGATGTTGCGCGCCTTCCACGTGTGGGACTACACGTTCCCCGTGCTGGCCACGCCCACCAGGTTCGCCGGGTCCGAGCTGTTCCCCGGGGCGCTCGGCAGAGTGGTGAAGGCGGTGCTGGCCAGGGCGCCGCGCGCCGTGCTGCGGCTGCTGCTGCCCGTCGTGCCGACCTACCTGTGGGTGGCCACCAAGACGCCGCGGCGGCCCGCGGGCGCGGCGCTGCCGCAACCGCCCGAACCGGTCCGCCCGCTGTGAGCGCGACCGGCGTGAGCGACGGCTCGGCCGGCGCGGGCGAGGAGGCGGCCCGCCCGAGGCGGTCCATGGTGCGGACCGCGATCAGGTACGCGTTCCTGCTCATCGCGTTCGGATTCGGCGGATGGGCCGTGGCCGGGCAGTGGGACGACGTGCTGGCCGGATTCGCCGGTCTGTCGTGGCCCGCGGTCGGCGGTTCACTGGTCATGGTGGTCGCCGCGCTGCTCGCCGCCATGCTCATCTGGCGCACCCTGCTGTCCGACCTCGGCTCCCCGCTGCCGCTCAGGGCGGCGGCCAAGGTCTTCTTCGTCGGCCAGCTGGGCAAGTACATCCCCGGCGCGATCTGGCCCGTGCTGGCGCAGATGGAGATGGGCCGCGACCTCGGCGTGCCGCGCTCGCGCAGCGCGGCGGCGTTCTTCCTGATGATGCCCGTCCAGCTGGCCACCGGCCTGCTCGTCGCGCTGGTCACGCTCGGCTGGGACCGCTACGGCTGGCTGCTGCTGTTGCTCCCCCTGCTGCTGGTCCTGCTCGAACCCAAGGTCGTCAACGGCGTGATCGGCTACGCCCTGCGCCGGCTCAAGCGCGAGCCGCTCGAACGCCCGCTCACCCGCCGCGGCATGCTCGCCGCGTTCGGCTGGGCCCTGGCCGGCTGGACCGCGTACGGCGTGCACTTCTTCTTCATCGCCCCTCAGGGCGGGCTGCTCTTCGCCATCGGCGCCTTCGCGCTGTCGTGGTGCCTGGGCATCCTGACCTTCGTCGTGCCGGCCGGCGCGGGGGTGCGGGAGGCCGCCATGGTCGGGGTGCTGTCCCCTCATCTGGCCGCCGGCCCCGCGATCGCGGTGGCGCTCACGTCGCGTGTCGTTCTCATCGTGGGGGACCTGATCTGCGCCGGGATGGCCGGAATCGCCGCACGTCGCGACTAGGTGTGATTTGGACCACGATTTAGGGGACGCTGGTCATAAGCTGAAGGCGAGAGGGGGACGCCAGTCCCGCGTTGATCTTGAGGGGAGAAGATCTTCGTATGCCTCGAGTGCTCATCGATGCCGCAGCGGTCCCCGCGGACCGCGGCGCGTTGATCCGATATGTGGACGGGCTGGTGGCCGGGCTCGACCGGGCCGGCGCGGACGTGGCGGTGGTCTGCCAGCGGTCGGAGGCCGAGCGATACCGCCGCCTCGCGCCCTCGGCGCACGTCATCGCCGGGCCGGTCGCGATCACCAACAGGGCCGCCAGGCTCGCCTGGGAGCAGACCGGCCTGCCGCTGCTCGCCCGCAAGGCCGGCGCGGACGTGATCCACGCCCCCTACTACTCCATCCCGCTCGGCTCCGGGCTGCCGACCGTCGTGACGGTGCACGACGCCACCTGGTTCACCGAGCCCGACGAGCACCGGCCGCGGGCGTCGTTCTTCCGCTCGGCCACCCGTACGGCCGTGCGACACGCCCGGCGGGTGATCGTGCCGTCCAAGGCGACCAGGGACGAGCTGGTGCGCGTGCTCGCCGCCGACCCGACCCGCATCGACGTCGCCTACCACGGCGTCGACCTGACGCAGTTCCACCCGCCGTCCGAGGAGGAGATCCGCCGGGCGGCCCTGCGCTGCGGGCTGCACGGTCAGCCGTACGTGGCGTTCCTGGGCGCGCTCGACCCCCGCAAGAACGTTCCCAACCTGGTCCGCGGCTTCGCCTCGGCCGTCAAGACGCTGGAGCGGCCGCCCGCGCTCGTGATCGGCGGCGGCGGCATGCACGACGACGACGTCGACGCCGCGTGCCGTGAGGTCGAGGCCACCGTCAAGGTCGTGCGTCCCGGCTACCTCGGCGCGTCGGACCTGCCGGGGTTCCTGGGCGGCGCGCTCGTGGTGGCCTTTCCCTCCCGGGGCGAGGGGTTCGGGCTGCCGGTGCTGGAGGCCATGGCGTGCGGCGCCCCCGTGCTGACCACCCAGCGCTCCTCGCTGCCCGAGGTCGGCGGCGACGCGGTCGCCTACACAGAGCCCGACGCCGACAGCATCGCCGCGGCGCTCGGACAGCTGCTCGCCGCGCCCGCGCGCAGGCGTCGACTGCGGGAGGCGGGGCTGGCACGCGCCCGTGAATTCACCTGGGACGCCTCGGCCGAGGCGCATCTCAGCTCCTATCAACGCGCGATCGAATAGTTCGGTAACCTCACGGAATGATGACGAGCTCATTGCCAGACCTCGAGGCGATCCTCCTGGTCGGGGGGCAGGGCACGCGCCTGCGCCCGCTGACACTGGGCACGCCGAAGCCGCTGCTCCCGACCGCTGGAGTGCCGTTCCTGGCGCACCAGCTCGCGCGAGCGCGATCGTTCGGCGTTCGCCGGATCGTCTTCGCCACTTCCTACAAGGCGGCGATGTTCGAGCCCGCCTTCGGTGACGGGTCGGCATTCGGGCTCTCGCTCGAGTACATGACGGAGGAGACGCCCCTCGGCACCGGCGGCGCCATCCGCAACGCCGCTGAGGCGCTCACCTCGGGCCCCTCCGACCCCGTGCTGATCCTCAACGGCGACATCCTGTCCGGGCACGACATCGGCGATCAGGTGCGCACGCACCTCGCGCGGCAGGCCGCTGTAACGCTCCATTTGACAGAAGTGGACGATCCCACCCGATTCGGATGCGTACCGACCGACGCGTCGGGGCGGGTGACCGCGTTCCTGGAGAAGACCCCCAACCCCGTGACCAACCGCATCAACGCCGGCTGCTACGTCTTCACCCGGTCGGTGATCGACTCGATCCCGCGTGACGAGGTCGTGTCGGTGGAGCGGGAGACGTTCCCCGGGCTGATCGAGTCGGGGGAGGTCGTGCTGGGCTACGCCGACCGCACCTACTGGCTCGACGTCGGCACACCCGCCGCGTTCGCGCGCGGATCGCGCGACCTGGTGCTGGGCCGGCTCGGCTCGCCCGCGCTGCCCGGTCCGGCGGGCGAACACCTGGCGCTCGACGGGGCACGGGTCTCGCCCGAGGCCAAGGTGCAGGGCGGCACCGCCGTGGGCGCGCGGGCCGTGGTCGGCGCCGGCGCCTCGGTCGTCGGCTCGGTGCTGCTCGACGACTGCGTCATCGAGCCCGGCGCCCTCGTCACCGACTCCGTGGTGGGCACGGGCGCGCGGGTCTGCGCGGGCGCGGTGGTGCACGACGCCGTGATCGGCGACAGGGCCGTCGTGGGGCCGGGCAACGAACTGCGGCACGGTGTACGCGTCTGGCCCGACATCGCGCTGCCCGAACGCGCGGTGCGCTATTCCAGCGACGTCTGAGACACCGCCCGCCCGCGGGGAGACTGTAACGGTGAAGGAGCGCAGGTGGGAGCCCGGCGGGCCGCTCGACGTGGGGCTGGCCCTGCAGCCGCACCGGCGCGGCGGCGGCGACCCCACCTGGCGCACCGGCGGCGACGGCGCCGTGTGGCGCACGTCCAGGACCCCCGACGGGCCCTGCACGCTGCGGGTGAGCGTCGAGGGCGGCCGCGTGCACGGCCGGGCGTGGGGTCCGGGGGCCGATTGGGCGCTGGAGACGCTGCCGGCGCTGCTGGGAGGCCATGACGACCTCGCCGGATTCAGCGTCAGGCACGAGGTGCTGGCCGAGGCCGTCCGCAGACATCCGGGGCTGCGGATCGGCAGGACCGGTCGCGTCATGGAGGCCCTCGTCCCCGCCGTGCTGGAGCAGAAGGTCGTGGGGCGGGAGGCGTGGCGGGCCTGGCGCTGGCTGCTCACCCGCTACGGCGAGCCCGCGCCCGGTCCCGCACCCGACGGCATGCGGGTCGTGCCGGAGGCGGCGGTGTGGCGGCAGATCCCGAGCTGGCACTGGCACCGGGCAGGCGCGGAGGCCGTACGCGCCAGGACCGTCGCGACCGCCGCCTGGCACGCCGCCAAGCTGGAGGCCGCCGCCACCACCGAGGAGCTCGACCGGCTGCTGCGGGCGCTGCCGGGGGTCGGGGTGTGGACGTCGGCCGAAGTGCGCCAGCGCGTGTTCGGCGACCCTGACGCGGTGAGCGTCGGCGACTTCCACCTGGCCAAGCTCGTCGGCTACGCGCTGACGGGGGAGAAGACCGACGACCAGGGGATGTTGCGACTGCTGGAGCCGTACGAAGGGCATCGGCACCGTGCGACGGTGCTGGTCTGGCTGAGCGGGCTGCGTCCGCCCGCCCGCGGGCCGCGGATGCCCGTGCGCGACTACCGGGCGTTCTGAGCCGCCCCTGGGTGCGAGCGGCGAACTCAGCTCCACGTACTGTGCCCTTATGAGTCTCGTCAGCGATTCCGCGCTCCGCCGTGCTCTCGCCCGTGCCCGCGACGGCAAGGCCATCGACGTCACCGAGGCGACCGTCCTGCTGCACGCCCGGGGCGAGCGTCTCGACACCCTGCTCGAGCACGCCTCCCGCGTACGCGATGCCGGGCTGACGGCCGCCGGCCGTGAGGGCGTCATCACCTACAGCAAGAAGGTGTTCATCCCGCTGACCCGGCTCTGCCGGGACCGGTGCGGTTACTGCACGTTCGCGACCGCGCCGCACAAGCTGGACTCGCCGTTCCTGAGCCCCGACGAGGTGCTGGACATCGCCCGGCAGGGCGCGGCGATGGGGTGCAAGGAGGCGCTGTTCACGCTGGGCGACCGGCCGGAGGACCGGTGGCACCAGGCCCGCGAGTGGCTCGACGCGCACGGCTACGACGACACGCTGTCGTACGTGCGGGCCATGGCGATCAGGGTGCTGGAGGAGACCGGGGTGCTGCCGCACCTCAACCCGGGCGTGCTGAGCTGGCGCGACCTGCAGCGGCTCAAGCCCGTCGCGCCGTCCATGGGGATGATGCTGGAGACGACGTCGCGGCGGTTGTTCGACGAGAAGGGACAGCCCCACCACGGGTCGCCGGACAAGGACCCGGCCGTGCGGCTGCGGGTGCTGGAGGACGCCGGCCGCAGCGGCGTGCCCTTCACGACGGGCATCCTCATCGGCATCGGCGAGACGGTGGAGGACCGGGCGGAGTCGATCTTCGCGATCCGGCGGGTGGCCCGCGAGTACGGCGGCGTCCAAGAGGTCATCGTCCAGAACTTCCGCGCCAAGCCCGACACCGCCATGCGCGGGCTGCCCGACGCCGATCTGCGGGAACTCGCGGCCACCATCGCCGTCGCCCGCCTCGTGCTCGGGCCCCGCGTCCGCCTCCAGGCGCCGCCGAACCTGGTGGACTCCGAGTACGCGCTCATGATCCGGGCCGGCATCGACGACTGGGGCGGGGTGTCGCCGCTCACGCCCGACCACGTCAACCCGGAGCGTCCCTGGCCGCAGATCGACGACCTCGCGGCGCGCACCGCCGAGGCGGGCTTCCGGCTGCGGGAGCGGTTGACGATCTACCCCGAGTACGTCCTGGCGGGGGAGCCCTGGCTGGACCCGCGGCTGTCCGGGCACGTGGCCGCCCTGGTGGACCCGGACACGGGCCTGGCCAGGCAGGACGCGGTCCCGCGCGGGCTGCCGTGGCAGGAGCCCGACGGGGGGTTCAGCGCGTCGGGACGGGTGGATCTGCACGTCGAGGTCGACACGACGGGAAGGACCGGCGACCGGCGGGACGACTTCGACCACGTCTACGGCGACTGGACCGCACTCCGCGACCGCCTCGACGGGGAGCCCGCCGGAGCGCGGGACGGCTCCGGCCGCTCCGCCGCCGTGACGCCCGGCGAGGTGCGGGCGGCGCTCAGGCGGGCCGAGGCGGATCCCGCGGGGCTGACGGACGCCGAGGCGGTCGCGCTGCTCGGGGCCGAGGGCGAGGCGCTGGACGAGCTGGCCGCGATCGCCGACGGGCTGCGCAGGGAGGCGGCAGGGGACGACGTGACCTACGTCGTCAACAGGAACATCAACTTCACGAACGTGTGTTACACCGGCTGCCGTTTCTGCGCGTTCGCCCAGCGCAGGACCGACGCCGACGCGTACACGCTCAGCCTCGACCAGGTGGCCGACCGGGCGCAGGAGGCGTGGGAGGCGGGGGCGACCGAGGTGTGCATGCAGGGCGGCATCCACCCCGACCTGCCTGGCACGGCGTACTTCGACATCGCCAGGGCGGTGAAGGCGAGGACGCCGGACATGCACGTGCACGCGTTCTCCCCGATGGAGGTCATCAACGGCGCGAGCCGGACGAACATGTCGGTGCGCGCCTGGCTGGAGGCGGCCAAGGAGGCCGGCGTCGACTCGCTGCCGGGGACGGCGGCCGAGATCCTCGACGACGACGTGCGGTGGGTGCTGACCAAGGGCAAGCTGCCGGCCGCGGAGTGGGTCGAGGTCATCACGACGGCGCACGAGGTGGGCATCCCCACGACCTCCACCATGATGTACGGGCACGTCGACAACCACCTGCACTGGGTCAGGCACATCAAGCTGATCCGCCGGCTCCAGGAGCGGACCGGCGGGTTCTCCGAGTTCGTGCTGCTGCCGTTCGTGCACACCAGCGCCCCCATCTACCTGGCCGGCCTGGCCAGGCCGGGCCCCACAGCGCAGGAGAACAGGGCCGTGCACGCCCTGGCCAGGCTCCTGCTGCACGGCGCGATCGGGAACATCCAGTGTTCCTGGGTCAAGCTCCAGGACGACCTGTGCCGTCAGGTGCTCCAGGGCGGCGTGAACGACCTCGGCGGCACGCTCATGGAGGAGACCATCAGCCGCATGGCCGGCTCGGAGAACGGCTCGTACAAGACCATCAGCGAGCTGCGGGAGATGGTCGGGGTGACGGGCCGCCCGGCCAGGCAGCGCACCACCGAGTACGGGACCCCGCCGGCGGAGCGGCTGCGTGCCTCGCAGGCGAGTGACGGGGTGTGCCAGAGCGTCAGGAGGGCCCTGCCGATCGCCTAGCTATAACATGTTCTAGCAAGGCTTGCGCCCGCCACGGGAGGCGCTGGGATCACTCCGCGGAGAGAGGTTCACCGTGCGGTTGGGTCGGCACCATGCCGCGCTGCCACCGCAGCAGCGGCGCAGGAAGGCGCTGCGGCGGGGTGTGCTGGCGACTCTGGGGGCCGTGGCGATCGTCGTGGCGGGCGTCGTCGTGGCGCTCGGCGGCGGGGCCGTCCTGTGCAGCGCACGAGAGCCTGTTCTGGTCAGCGTGGCGGCCGCGGCCGACGTGGCGCCCGCGGCGATGGAGGCCGCGGGGCGCTTCAACGAGACGAAGACGGCGGTCGGCGGCCGGTGCGTGCTGGTCCAGGTGACCGAGCACCCGCCGGCCACCGTCCTCCGCACGCTGATCGGCGACCGGGCGGGCGTGCTGCGCGAGCGGCCCGACGGCTGGATCGCCGACTCCTCCGCGTGGATCAGGCTGGCCCGCCAGCAGGGCGCGAGCACGCTGCCCGCGGGCGAGAGCGTGGTGGCCACGTCGCCGCTCGTGTTCGCGACCCGCCAGTCGCTGGCCGAACGGTTCTCCGTCGGCGAGACCGAGATGAACTGGCGCATGGTCTTCCCCTCCACCATGCGCGGGCGGCTGACACCCACCGAGGACGAGCCCGACATCGTACGCGTGCCCGACCCGTCACTGGCCGGGGCCGGCATCGCCACGGTGGCCGCCGCCAGGGACGTCGTCGGCACGGGCCCGGAGGCCGACAAGGCGCTGACCGCGTTCGTACGGTGGGCGCAGGCCGGTTCGGCGCCCGACTACCACAGCCTGCTGGACGCGGTCGACGACCACACGTTCTGGCAACGGCCGGTCGTGATCGTTCCCGAACAGTCGGTGCACCGGCACAATCTGCGTGGTTCGGACGACCCGCTCGTGGCGCTGCACCCGCGTGAGGGCACGATCACCCTCGACTATCCGTACGTGGTCACCGCCACGGATCCGGCGGTCGCGGAGGCGTCGGCGGCCTTCGCCGGCTGGCTGGAGGGGCCGCAGGCCCAGGAGATCGTACGGCGGGCCGGGTTCAGGTCGGGGGACGGGCGGCAGGGGCCGATCTCTCCTGGGCCGCAGATCCCCTCGGCGGCGCCGAGGACCAGGCCGTCGGTGTCGGCGCAGGACATCGACGCGGCGCTGGCCGCCTGGAGCAGGCTGGCCCCGCCGACGAACATCCTGGTGCTGGCCGACGCCTCCAAGCACATGGCGGAGAAGATGAACGGCAGGCCCAGGATCAGGGTGGCGCTCGACGCGGCCCGGATCGGGCTGAGGTTGTTCCCCGACTCCACGCACATGGGCCTGTGGGAGTTCGCCGACCGGCTCGGCGGCATCAGGGACCACAGGGAGCGGGTCACGCTCGGGCCGATCAACGAACCCGAGTCGGGGCAGGTGATCCGGCGCAGCCGGCTGGACGAGCTGACCCGCACGATCACCGCCCATCCGAAGGCGGACAGCTCGCTCTACGACTCGATCCTCAGCGGATTCCGCAAGGTCAGCGGCGACTACCGCGAGGAGATGAACAACTCGCTGCTGGTGATCACCGGTGGCCGCGACGACGGCAAGGGCACGGACCGCGCGCGGCTCCTCGACGCGTTGCGGCGCGGGTGGGACCCTGACAGGCCCGTTCAGATCATCATCATCGCCTTCGGCAAGGACGTGGACCGGGAGAGCCTGTCGCAGATCGCGGACGCCGCGAACGGCTCGCTGCACGCGGCGAGGGAGCCGGAGGAGATCATCGACGTCTTCCTGGCCGCCCTGGCCCGCCGCCTCTGCCACCCCACCTGCAAGCCGACGGCCTGAGACCCGCGTAGGGCGTCCGGGCAGCGCCCTGTGCCGTTCGCGAAGAGGAGACGTCCCGCGGGAAGGAACCGCCAGCCACAAGTCCCGCATGGATCAGCGCACCCGAGAACGCCCCCTGTCCTGCGGACGCCGGTGCGGACCGTCGATGAGCATCGCCGGTGAGCCGCCGAGCGGCTGCATGCCTCGCAAGACGCAGAGCGTGTCACCCTTCCAGATAGCGCAGGACTGCGATGACCCTGCGGCTCACGCGTTCGGTCGGTGCCAGTTCGAGCTTGCCGAAGATGCTGCTGATGTGTTTGTGCACCGTGCCCTCCGTGATCTGCAGACGCTCTGCGATCACGATGTTGCCGAGCCCTTCGGCCAGCAGCGCGAGCACCTCCCGCTCTCTGACGGTGAGGCGGTCCAGCGGGCCACGGCGGCGGGTGAACAGTTGCGCGACCACTTCGGGGTCGATGGCCACGCCACCGGCGGCCACCCGCTTCAGCGCGTCGAGGAACTCCTTGAACTGCCCCACGCGCTCCTTCAGCAGGTACCCCAGACCACGGGCGCCGCCGGCCAGCAGTTCGGTGGCGAACGCCTGCTCGACATAGGCGGACAGCACGAGCACGGCCAGCCCGGGGTGTGACCGCCTGGCCTCCACCGCGGCTTGGATACCTTCGTCGGTATGGGTGGGCGGCATGCGGACATCCACCACCGCCACGTCAGGGGAGTACCGGGCGACCGCGGCGAGGAACTCCTGCGGATTCGAGACGGCCGCGACGACTTCAAAGCCTTCCCCGCCGAGCAGCATGACCAGTCCTTCACGCAGCAGGGCGTCGTCCTCAGCGATCACGATGCGCACGGTAGTTCCACCTTCATCCTCGTCGGCCCGCCTTGGGGACTGGTCAGTGTGAATGTGCCGTCGTGTGCTTCCACACGACGGCGGATGCCGGCCAGGCCCGATCCGCCGCGTTCCCATGCGCCTCCGATACCGTTGTCCTCCACCTCAACTCGGAGAACCTCGCCGTGTCTGGCGGCTTCGACTCTGAGACGTGTGGCCCTGCTGTGCTTGCCTGCGTTGGTCAACGCCTCTGCGACCGTGAAGTAGGCGGTCGCCTCCACAGACAGGGGCAGGTGCCCGAGTTGACCCACGCGAAGGTCGCAAGGGATGGCGGAGTCGGCCGCGACCGCGCTGAGCGCGCCCGCGAGGCCCCTATTCGCCAGGATCGGTGGCAGGATGCTGCGGACTACGCCGCGCAGCTCGGTCAGCGCCTGCTCGGCGGCCAACTGGACACGGTCGAGCGCGGGCCCGACGTTCGCCGGGTCACGTTCCAGTGCTCGCTTGGCCGCCGTGGCCATGACGACGACTGCGAGCAGCCGGTTTTGCGCACCGTCGTGGAGTGCGCGTTCGATGCGGCGGAGTTCGGCCGCGTGCGCGGCGAGAGCGCCGGCCCGGGTGGCGGTGAGCCGGGCGACCCGCTCGGAGAGGTCCACGGACGGGTGCGGGCTGAGCAGCCGCCGGCCGGGCAGGGACTGAAGACGGGCGATCGGGCGGCCGCACAGTATGCTGATGGCCAGCCAGACGAACCCCGACAGGCCAACCGCTATCACGCCGGGCCAGGTGTGTACGGGAATGCCGAGGGAGGAGCCGGTTTCACCCTCGGGCAGGAGGTGCCACCACAGGGGAAACGAGGCGTCGCGCACCCCCATGATCGGCAGAGTGATCCCAACGAGGCCGAGCGGGAGACCCACGGTGCTGTGGACGGCGAGCCAGGCCAGGTCGCGCCAGGTCGCCGGATCAGTGCGCCAGCCTTTGGCGGGCCTCGTGGCCGGATAGGGGCTGACCACGTGCTCGCCCCAGCGGCCCAGCCTGGCTCGTTCCCGCTCGGCCACGGATCGGGTCACGGACAGCATCGGCTGCACCATCGGCAGTCCGATCCCGATCAGGCATGCGGGTCCGACGACCACCCAGCCGGCCACCGTCGCCAAGGCGAGCAGGGCGGTGCCCAGCCCTCCCGCGAGGCGGTCCAGCGCCTCGAAGGCGTCACCTGTCACAGCCGACACCCTAAGTCAGCCTCAAGGCGGCGCCATTCCAGCCAGCTCTACCACGATTGGCCAGGTGGCGGGGTCCCCGCGGCCGCGGCGCGTCCCTAACGTCTGGGGCATGGACGATCCCTACCGCATCGGCCCCCAAGAACAGCGGCGGCCCGCATCCCGACGGAACGGCTGGGCGCTGCGTGCCCTGTTGTGGGCGATCCTCGTCATCGCCGTATCCGTCAACATCGTCGCCGGCACGATCGGCCGTGGCAGCCTGCTCGTCGGATTCCCCTCAGGGCTCGTGGCGGTCGCCTGCATCACCGGCCTCATCGTGCACCACGTCAGGTCCGGCCGCCGGTGAGCCACGTCGTCACCTTGGACCGGGTCACCAAGACCTATGGCGAGGTACGCGCCCTTGACGAGGTCACGCTCGCCTTCCCACGAGGCAGGTTCGTCGCCGTGATGGGCCCGTCAGGGTCCGGCAAGACCACGCTGCTCAACTGCGCGGCGGGCCTGGACCCACCCACGTCGGGCTCGGTGGTGATCGGCGGCGTGGACCTCGCCCGGCTCTCGGAGACCAAGCGGACGGAGCTGCGCAGAAGACATGTGGGCTTCGTCTTCCAGTCCTACAACCTGCTGCCCGCGCTCAGCGTGCAGGACAACATCACGCTGCCGCTGCGGCTGGCCGGGCTCCGCCCGGACCGGTCCTGGCTGCGTGAACTCGTGGCGCGGGTGGGGCTCGGCGACCGGCTGCGGCATCGGCCCCCCGAGCTGTCGGGCGGCCAGGAGCAGCGTGCGGCGATCGTGCGCGCCCTGGCGGCCCGCCCCGACGTGGTCTTCGCCGACGAGCCCACCGGCGCCCTCGACCGCGGCAGCGCGACACAGGTGCTCGACCTGTTGCGGGAACTGGTCGACGAGCTCGGCCAAACCGTGATCATGGTCACGCACGACCCGGTCGCCGCCGCACGCGCCCACCAGACGCTGATCATGGTGGACGGGAAGGTGGTGGGCCTCCTCCATGCCCCCTCCGCTGACGACCTCGCCGCACGGCTGGCCCGGCTCGACGGCGAACCGCGCATGACTTCGAAAGGGGTTCCTCAGTGATCAGAACCTCTCTGGCCTTGTCCAGGATCGGCGGGCTGGTAGCGGTGTTCTTCGCCGTGCTGGGCGGAATGGCACTGGTCGTCGCGACCGGAGTGATCGCGGAGTCGGGGTTGCGGTCCAGCGTGACCGCACAGCGGCTGGTTCACGCCGACGTGGTGGTCTCGGCCAGGCAATCCCTTCCGCGGAAGGAAGATCTGCCGGTGGCCTTGCCGGAACGGGCCGTGCTGCCGACGTCGTTGGTTACCCGGCTGATCGGGTTTCCCGGGGTGGCTGATGCTACGGGGGACGTAAGTTTTCCCGCCGCCGTCGTCGTTCCGAGTTCGGAGGTCCCGGCGGTTGCAGGCGATCCGGCGACCGCGGGCCATGGCTGGTCGTCGCTCACGCTCACCGGATCGTTGCGAGCCGGCCGTGCGCCCCGCGGTCCCGGCGAGGTCGCCCTGCCGCGCGGCCGGCTCGGCCAAGAGGTCCGGCTCGTGGCCGGCGGCAGGTCGGGTGTCTACCGGGTGACCGCACTGGTGGACGCTCCTGGCCTCTATTTCGCCGATGCCACCGCGGCCGACCTGGCCGGCCGGACGTCTGGGCCACGCGCGAAAACCGTCGACCTCATCGCCCTACGCCTCGCCGCCGGCGCGAACATCGAAGCCGTGGCAGTCGAGCTTCGCAAGCTTCTCGGCGAACGATACGAGGTGGCGACAGGACGTTTCATCGGCGACGCCGAATCTCCTGGCATGGCCGCCGCCCGCGGACTGCTCATCGTCCTGTCAGGTTCCATCGGAGGCATCAGTCTGCTCGTCGTCGGCTTCGTGGTCGGCGGCAGCCTGTCGATGTCGATCAACAGGCAACGCCGCGACCTGGCTCTGATGCGGGCGGCAGGCGCGACCCCACGCCAGGTCAGACGGACGATCGCGATCCAGGCCGCCGTGGCGGCCACGGCGGCGCTCGCTCCGGGGATCGTGCTCGGTTACCACCTGGCCGGCCGATTCGGCGGCCTGCTCGTGTCGACAGGCGCGCTTCCGGCAGCGCTGCCCCTGGTGTACAGCCCGCTCTCGGCGCTGGCGGCCACGCTGCTGCTGGCGGCGGTGGTCAGGGGCTCGGCGTGGGCGGCCTCGCTGCGAGTGTCGCGGGCGTCGGTGCCGACGGCGCTGGCCGAGTCGCGCAGCGAGCCAAGAGAACCCTCGAAGGCCCGGACCGCCGTCGGCATGCTGCTGATGCCGGCCTCACTGGTGCTGTCGATCATCCCGCTGCTGATCCGCACCGAGGCTGCGGTGATCGGCCCGGCGAATGCCGCCCTGCTGGCGGTGATCGGGCTGGCGCTGGCCGGCCCTCACCTCGTACGGACAGCGACCGGCGCGCTCGCCGACAACCTGCCTGCCCGGATCTCCACCGCCGCCTGGCTGGCCGTCAACAACGCGCGCGGGTACGCGCTCAGGACCGCGGGCGCAGTCGCGGCCATGGGCATGGTGGTCACCCTCGGTCTCAGCTTCACGCTCACCCAGACCACGATCATGACGGCAAAGGCCGACGAGGCCGCGCTCGGCCTGCGCGGCGTCCGGGCCATCACGGCCGACCGCCTCGGCGGCGTCCCTCACGGTCTCGTGTCCGAGGTACGCGCGACGCCCGGCGTGCGCGCCGCCACCTCGATCGCCACGACCACCGTACTCACCCGCCAGCTCGCTTTCGGAGACGATGCCGGCCTGCAGGACAGGACCGCCCTGGTGCTCGGTCCCGACGCGAACGGAGTGATCGACCTCGGCGTCGCCCACGGCAGCCTGAGCGACCTCCAAGGAGCCGCGATCGCCGTGGACGAGCGCGTGGGTGCGGTGGGCGAGAGCCGCGACCTCGTCATGGGGGACGGCGCGGCCGTTCGGGCCCGTGTGGTGGCGACCTACCGGCGCGCGCTCGGCTTCGGGCCGCTCATCGTCTCCCGCGATCTTGCCGCCGGTCACACCACGACGGGGCTCGCCGCGGCCATCCTGGTACGCCCCGCGTCGTCGGGCGCACCGGAATTCGGCGCCCTACTCGCGCGATGGCCTGGAACGGAGACGACCGAGACGCCGCTGATCACGCGGCCAGGCGCCTTCCCCGCCGAGGTCGTGGTGAACCTGGCGGTCCTCGTTGTCCTCCTGGGATATGTGCTGGTCGTGGTCGCCAACCGCTTGGTGGCGACCACGACGGCCAGGCGGGAGGAATTCCGCGCGCTGCTCCGCTTGGGGACCACACCCGGCCAGCTCCGCAGGATGCTTTGCTGGGAGGCCGTGCTGACCGCCGGAGCTGCGGCCGGAGCCGGCGTTGTGCTGGCTGCCGTTCCGCTGACCACGCTGAGCATGAGCTTCCTCGGACGCCCGTGGCCGGCCGGGCCGTTGTGGCTCGTTCCCGCCTGCGTCCTGCTGGTGGGCGTGGTGGCCTGGCTCGCCACCGTCCTCCCGGCCAGGCCGGTTTACACCGGCGGCGGCTGACGGGTGAATGCCGACCGCCGGGTGGTCGCCGCCTCCGTGTTCAAGATTCCGATCATGCTGGTCTACGCCGAACAGGTCGCGCGCGGGCGGCTGGACCCGGCCGAACGCGTCACCGCCACCCAGGACGCGTCAGCGTGGGCCGAAGGCCGCTGGCCATCGTGTTGACCGCGGACAGCACCGAGACAGCACGCAGTTCACCGAGGTCATCGACGCGAGCCAGGTGCCACGTTCGGGTGGCGGGCGGCCCAGGACACGGCCCCGCCGCATCCTGGCCGATCGACTTCGATACACGCCCTTAGACGCGCTGCCAGAGCGCGGGCACGTTGGGCGGTTCCCATCCGGCGATGGCGGTGTGCGCCTGGACGCACCGGTAGGTGGCGCCGTTGTAGGCCGCCGTGCTGCCGGCCGTGTACGCCGTGCCGGCCTTCCAGGTGCCCGAGGGCGTCGTCGGGTCATCGGTCGGGGTCGGGTCAGGGGTCGGCGTGACGGTGGGGGACGGGTTGGGGTTGTTCCCGCCGCCGATGTTTACGTCGATGCAGGAGTAGAAGGCGTTGGCCGTGTCGGCGATGTTCCAGATCGCCAGGATCTTCTGCCGTCCGGAGAACCCGGAGAGGTTCACCGTGTGCGACACGGTGGGCGGGGGCTGCCGGCCGCCGCCGTCGACGACGGCCACCCGCGTGCCGCCGATGTAGTACTCGAAGTCACGGGTGGCGTGCTGGACGGTGAAAGTCCAGGTGAAGGTGGTCGTGCCGCCCACCGAGGCGACGGGCCACGGCTTGCTCTCGTCGCTGAGCTGGGCGAACTGCGGGAGGTTGGCGTGGCAGCTGCGCAGGCCCTTCGGCCCTTCCACCGACTGCGGCTCCCAGACGATGCTGCCGCAGTCGGGCACCTTGCCCTGGGCGCAGTTGGCCTGGCGGCTGGGCGGCGAGTTCACGTAGCCGTGGGCGAACGCCGGCGCGGTGTTGAACACCGTGGTGGCCAACCCGACCACCACCGCGGCGAACAAGGTGAGGATCCTTCTCATCCGGCGGCTCCTTTACATGGGGGGTAGAGCAAATGTAAAGGAAAGTTTCCTAACGGTAAATGCCCCACTTGACCGGAGTTCCGTCACCCGGTCAACGCGTGACGATGAAATCGTCGGGGTCACGCGGCGCCCGCTCGCGCGGCGGCGCGGCTGCGTGCCCCACCGCCACGCAGCCCATCGGGTCCCACGAACCGGGCAGGCCGAGCACCTCACGCACGACGGGCCGGCAGAACATCGTGGACGACACCCACGCCGAGCCCAGCCCTTCGACGGCGAGCTGGATGAGGAAGTTCTCCACCCCGGCGCCCGCCGCCACGACGAACATCTCCCGCTCGGAGGCGTTGCGCCGCTCGTCGCGGTAGGTGTGGGAGCCCTCCGTCACCAGGCACGGCACCACGAGGTAGGGCGCGTTGCGCAGCACGTCGCCGCGCCTGACCCGCTTGGCGATCGACTGCTCGGTGAACCCGTCGCCGCGCAGATCGGCGATCCACGCCTCGCGCATCGCGTCGAGCAGCTTCGTCCTCGTCTCGGGCGACTCGACCAGCACGAACCGCCACGGGGTCGTGTGGTGCGGCGCCGGCGCGGCGATGCCCGCCGCCACCGCCCTGCGCACGGCCGCCGGATCGACCGGCCGGTCGGCGAACTCCCTGATCGTCCTGCGGGCGAACACGACGTCGCGTGAGCCGTAACGGAACAGGTCTTCGTCGGCCGGGCGGACGAGCGGCCTGACGCCCGGCCCGTCGTCGTCGGTGACCAGGTGGGGCAGCCCGCGCACGATCGCCACGGGAACCCCGTCGAGCTTGCCCTTGACCAGCTCGGCCGCGCTCGCGATCTCGTCGGCCAGCGCCGTGACCGTCGCGCTGAGTTCGTTGCCGTAGCCGTCGGACGCGCCGCGGAAGTCGTCGAGCGGCCGCACGCCCGCCGCGCCGATGGCCACGTCGGTGAGGCCGTTGCGCCACGGCCGGCCGAACGTGTCGGAGACGATCACCCCGGCGCGCACGCTCAGACCGGCCCTGACGCGCCTGGCCGAGGCGTCGGGATCGAGGGGCAGGAGCAGCACGGTGCCGGGCTTGGTGTTGGAGGCGTCGACGCCGGCGGCGGCCATGACGAAACCCTGGCGGGTCTGGGAGATCACGGTGTCGCCGCGCCGGGCGACCACGCGCTCGGTCTCGTCCTCGATGGCCTGCGTGCGGTCGGGCGCCCGCCGCACCCGGCCCTCCGCCTTGCTCACGATCTTCGAGGTGATGACCACGATGTCGCCGTCACGCAGCCCGGCGTCCTTGAGCAGGGCCGCCACGTCGTCACCCGGCCGTACCTCGCCGATGCCCGTGACGGCGACCACCTCGATACGCCGCGAGGCAGCCCCGGCTGCGGCTCCGGCGGGAGCGGTCGTCCGCGGGGAGGCGGCCGGGGGCTCGGCAGGGCGCTGAGTGCCGGGCTCGGGGGCCGGGTGCTGGGAGGCGGTCATCGGGCGAGCTCCAGGGCGAGGTCGAGTGCGGTGCGGGCGATGCCGGCGGCGGCATCGCGGTCGTGCATGAGGATCGGCCCGGCGAGCACCCTGACGTCGTCGAGGGCGACCGCGTGGTCCTCCTCCGCCACGAGCCAGCCGTCGATCAGGTCGGAGCCGTACAGCTCCAGGACGGCCTGCGCGGTCGTCTCCACCCCGATGGCCGTCAGGCAGGCGTCGGCCATGCCCCTGACCGGCGCGCCGCCGATGATCGGCGAGACGCCGACCACGGTCTTGGGCAGCAGGGCGTCGCGGATGCCCGGGACCTGCAAGATCGTGCCGATGCTCACCACCGGGTTGGACGGCGGCAGGATGACCACGTCGGCCTGCGCGACGGCCTCCAGCACGCCGGGCGCGGGCTTGGCCGTGTCGGCCCCCACCAGCGCGAACGACTGGGCGGGCACCGAGGCTCGCAGGCGTACCCACCACTCCTGGAAGTGCACGGCGCGTTTGCCGCGCTCGTCCTCGATCACGACGTGGGTCTCGCAGCGGTCGTCGGTCATCGGCAGCAGCCGCAGGCCGGGTTGCCAGCGCGTGCACAGCGCCTGCGTGATCTGCGAGAGCGGATAGCCCGCCTCCAGCATCTGCGAGCGCACGATGTGGGTGGCGAAGTCGCGGTCGCCCAGCCCGAACCACTGCGGCTCCACGCCGTAGGCCGCCAGCTCCTCCTTGACGACGTGGGTCTCCTTGGCCCGGCCCCAGCCCTGCTCCTCGTCGATGCCGCCGCCCAGCGTGTACATCACAGTGTCGAGGTCGGGGCAGACCCGCAGGCCGAACAGGGTGATGTCGTCACCCGTGTTGCCGATGACGGTGATCGAGGCGTCTGGCTCGGTCGCGCGCAGGCCGCGCAGGAAACGGGCGCCGCCGATGCCGCCGGCGAGGGACACGATGTGCATGCGGCCCAGTCTTCCACCGGGCTCCGACAGGGCTGTCCCTGGATCGGTTCTCAACCCACTGAGACCCCTGTACGTGCGGGTATTTGTAGAATTGGGATGGAAGAGGTTTCTGGGACTCCCGCGAGCCTCGTCGGTGATGTGGCAAACTCCCTTCGGGCTAAAGGGTCCGATGGGGGTAGTTGTGAGCAAATTTGACGTAGCCCGGCTGAGGGAGCCGGCCGCCTGGGCCATGGTCGTCCTGGGGCTGGTGTACGTGCTCGTGAGGATCGGGCGCGTGCTCGTCGGCGACCCCGACACGACCATCATGGAACGCGCGTCGTGGAACACCCTCGACATGACGAGCCCGTACGTGGTGGCCCTGTTCGTGGGGTCCGTGCTCCTCCTCACCAAGGTCGGCGAGCCCTCGCCCAAGGCCAAGCCCGTCGCGTACGCCGCGGTGGCCGGGCTGGGGATGGGCGCGGTGGGCGGCATGTTCTCGCTGGTGCTCGGCGTGTTCACCGGCGACGGCGCCCGTTCCGCGGTGGAGCTCGTGCTGCTGGGTGCCCCCGCGCTCGCGCTGACCGCCATCGGCCTCGTCTACCTGCTGCCGCAGGTCGTCCCCGACCGTCCCGCCGCCCAGGGTTACCCTCAGCCCCAGTTCGGCCAGCAGCCCCCGTACTACGGCCAGCCGTCCGCCCCCGGCTACGCCCAGCAGCCCGGCCAGCCCGGTTTCGGGCAGCAGGAGCAGCCTGGCGCGTTCGGCCAGCAGCCGGGTTACGGCCAGGAGCAGCCCTCAGGCGCGTACGGCCAGCAGCCCCCGCCCGGCCAGCCCGGCTACGGCCAGCAGCCCGGCTACGGCCAGGACCCCGCCTCGGGCCAGCAGCCGGGTTACGGCCAGATCCCGACGTCCTGACAGCAGCCCGGGTACGGGCAGCAGCCTCCGTCCGGTCAGCAGGCTGGTTACGGTCAGGATCCCGCGTCGGGCCCGGGGTACGGGCAGCAGCCCCCGTCGGGTCAGCAGCCAGGTTACGGACAGCAGCCCCCGTCGGGTCAGCAGCCCGGCCAGGTGTACGCCCCGCAGCCGCCCAGCCAGGGTGGCGGCCACCCCGATCAGCCCGGCTTCCCGCCCCAGGCCGACGACCAGTACGGCCAGAACCCCCAGCAGGCCCAGCCGCAGATCCGGGGCGCCCTGCCCGCCGCCCCTTCGGACCATCAGCCGGACCAGGCGTACGCCCCGCAGAGTTTCGGCCAGCCGGCCTACACCCCCGCCGACACGAGCCCCACGGGCCACGAGTACGCCACCCCGTCCGCCGAGTACCAGCCGGCGCCGTACGTCCCCGCGGACAGCCAGCCG
>NZ_JAAAHR010000017.1:0-89884 GCF_009908215.1 Nonomuraea sp. K271
CCGATATCCTCCCTGAGGCCTGCACGACCAGAAAGGCCACCAGTCGGTCCTGTTCGTGTGGGGTGTGATCGGGTTGACAGACTGACACGGGGAAAACCTGTGCGTGACATGTCGCCGGATCATGCACAATAAGGCGGGAGCGCCCTTAGCTCAGCTGGATAGAGCACCGGACTTCTAATCCGACGGTCGCAGGTTCGAATCCTGCAGGGCGCGCTTTGGTCATGGTCTGACCTGCGGTTATGTGGCGTCGGATGAGTTCTAGAATTTTCGTCTAGCGGTTGCGTGCTCCGTGCGTGCTCGGTTGCACCAACCCTGCACACACCATGATCATCCGTCGCCCGGTGCCTATGTCTCAAAAGCAGTGGCCCCGCCGCGACGCGAGCAGTGCGCCTGCCGAAAATTCCATCCATGCTGGTCAAGCGGCATGTGTGTACTCGTGGAGGACGCCGCCGAGCCGGTCTCGTCGGCGTACATTCAGGTCGGTAATTCGTGTCGGATGCGTGATCGAATCGGGGACGGTACGCAGCGGCGCTGCTTGGTCCAGGGATTGATGGGCTCGGTGCTGGTTGTAGAAGTCTTCGTACTCGCGCAGGGCGTGCCGCAGGTGGTGTTCGTTCCAGATGAGGCAGCGGTTGAGAAGCTCGTGTCGGCACGACTGCACCCACCACTCCATGATCGAGTTCATGCGCGGCATCCGGATGCCGGTGAGCACGGTCTTGATGCCGGCCTCGGCGAGGATTGTGTCCATGAGGGCGGGGAACTTCCCGTCTCGATCTCGGATCAGATAGCGCGCCCGGCAGCCCGCATCCTCCAGATCCATCACCAGGTTCCTGATCGTCTGGGTGACCCAGCCGGCGGTCGGGTGAGCGGTGGTGCCGAGCACACGGACGCGTCTGGTGGCCTGCTCGATGACCGCCAGGATGTACTGGCGTTGCCCGCTGAGAGTGACAGTCTCGATGAAGTCGCAGGCCAGTAGGGCGTCGGCTTGCGAGCGCAGGAAGTCGGCCCAGGTGGTGGACGCCCGCTCGGGCGCCGGATCGAGCCCCTCCTGCTTGAGGATCTCCCAGACGGTGGACGGCGCGACCTTGATGCCCAACGTGGTGAGCTCTCCGTGAACCCGCCGGTAGCCCCAGCCGGGGTTCTCCCGGACCAGGCGCAGAATGAGGGCGCGGATGGAGCGGACCGTGGGTGGGCGGCCGGGCCGCTTCGGCCAGCAGGTACGGGAATGGCGCCGTCGCAGCAGATCGCGGTGCCAGCGCAGGACCGTGTCCGGCCGGACGAGGAGCCGCAGTCGGCGTAGGACCTCGCGGGGCAGCGAGGTCAGGAGTGCGGCGAGAAGGGCCCGGTCTTCGGGGGCGAATCTCACTCTGGTGTCAGCACCGAGTTGGCGTTCAAGGACGGTGATCTGGTGACGCAGGACGAGAATCTCCACGTCCTTGTCCCGATCGCCCATGGGAAGCAATCGCAGTGCGGCGAACGTGTTCGTGACGGTCAGGTAGGCCAGGCGAAGGAGCACGATTGATCATCGTGCCGCACGCGTTCCGTCTCCTGGGTGGCCGGAGTTCGCACCGCCACGCGAAGTCCTCACATGGTCATGACCTGGGCGGAGGTAATTTTCGGCAGGCGCAGAGCTGATCGATGACATCGTGGCCCGCGGCGGCGACTTTACCGAGCGCGCCGTCCGCCCCCTGGTGGGGCGCGGCCTGAGGGTGCGTGACGTGCTGGAGTCCGTCGGCCGCATCGGGCAGGGCCCGTTCTTCGTGGCCGGCACCCCGGAACGGGTCGCGGACGAGATCGAGCGCTGGGCCGACGAGACGGGGGCGACGGGATTCAACCTCATGCAGTACCTGTCGCCAGGCACGGCCGAGGACTTCATCGAGCTGGTCGTGCCCGAGCTGCAGCGCCGGGGCCGTTACCGCACTTCCTACGAGGACTCGACGCTGCGCGAGCGGCTGCTCGGCCCGGGCCTCGAACGGCTGCCCGCCACCCATCCGGGGGCCGCCCACCGCCGGGGGTGACGGATCGGGGTCACTGGAGCCCGGCGCGGACAGAGGTGATGCGCCGGGTGTTGAACCCGAGCCAGTGCATCCGGCCCACGTAGCGCGCGTGCTCGACCTTGAGACACCGGTCCATGACCACGCTCACGCCGCCGTCCTCGGCGATCCGCGCGCCCTCCTCGTTGATCACGCCGAACTGGCACCACAGGGCCGCGGCACCGATCGCCGCCGTTTCCCGTGCGATCTCCGGCAGCGCGTCCGGGGCGCGGAAGACGTTCACCAGGTCCACCGGAACGGGCACGTCGCGCAGGCTCGCGTAACTGCGCTCGCCGAGGATCTCGTGCTCCCGAGGGTTCACCGGGATGATCCGGTAGCCATGCCGCTTGAGGTAGTAGCCGACGAAGTGGCTGGCCCGCAGCTCATTGCCCGACAGGCCGACGATCGCGATCGTCCTGGTCGTGTGCAGGACGCGCTGGATCGTCAGCGCGTCCTGGTAGCGGTCGAGTCCGGTCATGCCGCGGCCACCTCTCCGACGCGAGCGAAGGCCTGTTCCAGGTCCCAGATCAGGTCCTCGACGGTCTCGGTGCCGACCGACAGCCGTACCGTGCCGGGGCCGACCCCTGCCGCCTGCAGCTCGTCGTCGCCGAGCTGGCGGTGCGTCGTGCTGGCGGGGTGGATGACCAGGCTCTTGGCGTCGCCGACGTTCGCCAGGTGGGACCAGAGCGTCAGCCCGCCGATGAACGCCTGCCCGCCCGTCCGGCCGCCGGCGCAGTCGAAGGAGAATACCGCGCCGGCGCCGCGCGGCAGGTACTTGTCCACCAGCGGCCGGTAACCGCTCTCCGGCAGGCCGGGGTAGGTCACGCCGGAGGCCAGCTCGTGCGACTGGAGGAAGGCCGCGACCGCCAGCGCGTTGCCGACGTGGCGGTCCATGCGCAGCGACAGCGTCTCCAGCCCCTGCAGGAACAGGAAGGCGTTGAACGGCGACAGCGCCGCGCCGAGGTCGCGCAGGGTCTCGGCACGCAGCTTCATCAGGTAGCCGTACTCGCCGAACGTCTCGTGGAAACGCAGCCCGTGGTAGGCCGGCGACGGATCCGCGACCACCGGGAAGCGCCCGTTCGACCAGTCGAACGTGCCCGCCTCCACGACGACGCCGCCGATGCTCGTGCCGTGGCCGCCGATGAACTTGGTCGCCGAGTGGATCACGATGTCGGCGCCCCACTCGATCGGCCGGCACAGGTAGGGGGTCGCGAACGTGTTGTCCACGACCAGCGGCAGCTCGTGCTCGTGCGCGATGGCCGCCACGGTCTCGATGTCCAGCACGTTCCCGGCGGGGTTGCCGATCGTCTCGCCGAAGAACGCCTTCGTGTTCGGCTGGACGGCCTTGCGCCAGGCGTCCGGATCGTCGGGGTGGACCCACGACAGCTCCACGCCCAGCTTGCGCAGCAGATGCTTGAGCTGGTTCACCGTCCCGCCGTACAGCGCCGATGACGACACCACGTGGTCGCCGGGCTGCAGCAGCGTGAACAGCGCCGCCGCCTGCGCGGCGATTCCGCTGGCGAACGCCACCGCGCCGGCGCCGCCCTCCAGGTTCGCCACCCGCTCCTCGAACACCGCGACGGTCGGGTTCATGATGCGCGAGTACGTGTTCCCGTACTCCTGGAGGTTGAAGTACGCCGCCGCGGACTCCGGGTCCTCGAAGACGTAGCTGGTCGTCTGGAAGATCGGCACCGCGCGGGCGCCCGTGTTCGGGTCCGGCCGTTGACCGGCGTGCAGCTGCCGGGTCTCGAACCCGAACTCGCGGGCCTGTTCCGCGCGGGGGAGCTGGTCGGTCACATGAGCCTCTCTCAGACGGGCTGGGCCAGGAACCGGCGGATGATGGGCGTCTGTCGCGCCTCTTCCAGCAGGAAGCAGTCGTGGCCGTACGGAGCCTCGATCACCTGCAGCTCGACGGGTTTGCCGAGGGCGCGCAGCGCCTGCTCGATCTCCTGCGACGCCGCCGGCGGGTACAGCCAGTCGGAGCTGAAGGCGATCAGCAGCGTGCGCGCCGATACGCCTTCGAGCGCCCGCTCGAGCGATCCGCCGCCGTGCTGCCGGGCGAGGTCGAAGTACGTCAGCGCGCGGGACGTGTAGAGGTAGGTGTTGGCGTCGAAGCGCTTGACGAACGAGTCGGCCTGGTGGCGCAGGTAGCTCTCCACCTCGAACTCCGGCTCGGTGAGCGTGTAGCGCAGATCGTCGGAGGACTGCAGCCGCCGGCCGAACTTGGCCTCCAGCGCGGGCGCGGACAGGTACGTGATGTGGCCGACCATCCGCCCGATGCCCATGCCGGCGTCGGGCGCGCGGCCCGTGCCGTAGTAGCGGCCGCCCTGCCAGGCCGGGTCGCGCATGATCGAGTCGCGCGCGATCGCGTTCCAGGCCACGCCCTGTGGGTGCAGCGCGTGCGTGCTGGCGATGGGGATGACGGCGTCGACCTGGCCGGGGAACAGGACCGCCCACTGCAGCGCCTGCATCCCGCCGAGCGAGCCCCCGGCCACCGCCGCGAGCCGTTCGATGCCCAGGACGTCCAGGAACGCGCGCTGCGTGCGCACCATGTCCGCGACGGTGATCACCGGGAAGTCCGGCCCGCACGGCGCGCCCGTCGCCGGGTCGATCGACGACGGCCCGGTCGTCCCGCGGCAACCACCGAGCAGGTTCGTGGAGATGACGAAGAAGCGGTCGGTGTCGAACGCCTTGCCGGGGCCGATCATCCCGTCCCACCAGCCGAGCCCCTTGCCCTGCTCTTCGGCCCCGAAGCCGTCGCGGGTGCTCTCCTCCGGCGGCACCTTGGACAGGCCCGCGGCGTGGGCGTCGCCGCTGAGCGCGTGGCACACCAGGATCACGTTGTCGCGCCGGGGCGACAGGGTGCCGTAGGTCTCGTACGCCACCCGGACCGGGTGCAACTCCCGGCCGCAGTCGAGGTGAACCGGCTCCGGCAGGTCGAGGTGCCGGGTCTCCACGGTGCCGACACTGCCGGCCGCGAGCGTGGTGGCTGGCTGCGACATGGCACTTATGGTAGCCGCCACGGGACGTGTATGGTCAAATACCTACTGGAAATACAGGGAGAGGGTGGTTGGGTATGACCACGGTCGCCAACGGAGTGAACGTACAGGCGCTGCTGGAGGCGCGCGAGGTGCTGAAGGGCGCGCCCGAGGCCGCCCGGTTCGTCTGGCGGGCCTCGTCGACGTGGCGCAACGGCGTGCACAGCACCACGACCGTCAAGAAGTTCTTCGGCCTCGGGGAGGAGCGCAGCCACAAGAGGGAAGCGGTGTTCGAGGCCGACCACCCCGAGGTGTTCGCGGCGGAGGACAACGGCATCACGCCGATCGAGTACCTGCTCGTCGGCCTGGCGAGCTGCCTGACGGCAGGCGTCGCGTCGGTCGCGCAGAACCGCGGCATCCAGCTCCGCTCGGTCGAGGCGACCCTGGAAGGCAGGCACGACATCCGCGGGATACTCGGCGCCGACGCCGACGTGCGCAACGGCTTCAACGACATCAAGGTGACGTTCCACATCGACGCGGACGCCTCCAGGCAGGACATCGAGGCGCTGGTGGCCCAGTCCCAGAAGCGCTCGGCCGTGTTCGACGCCCTGACGAACCCGACGAACGTCACCGTCGACGTCGCCTGAGCCCGGAAGGCCGACGTCATCATCGAGCACGTCACGACCGTGGTCATCGGCGCCGGGCACGCCGGCCTGGCCGCGAGCCACTTCCTGCGCGAACGGTCCATCGACCACCTCGTGATCGAGCGCGGTGAGGTGGCCAACTCCTGGCGGCGCGAACGCTGGGACTCCTTCCGACTGCTCACCCCCAACTGGCAGGGCCGCCTGCCGGGCCACGCCTACCAAGGCCCGGACCCCGACGGTTACATGACCGCGAAGGAGGTGACGCGTTTCATCGAGGGCTTCGCCGTGCGGGCTCCGCTCAGGACCGGCACGAACGTCACGTCCGTACGACCCGCCGCCGGCGGCTACCGCGTGACGACGAGCCGCGGCGAGCTCGCCTGCCGGACGGTGGTCATCGCGAGCGGTGCCTGCAACCGGCCGGTGGTGCCGCCGTTCGGCGAGGCGGTGCCGCCGTCCGTGGAGCAACTGACGCCGTTCGACTACCGCGAACCCGGCCGGCTTCCCGACGGCGGCGTGCTGGTCGTGGGCGCGTCGGCGACCGGCGTGCAATTGGCGGCCGAGCTGCGGCGGTCGGGTCGGCCGGTGATCCTTTCGGTGGGGGAGCACGTGCGGCTGCCCCGCACCTACCGGGGCCGCGACGTGCTGTGGTGGATGGACGCCTCCGGCGTGTGGGACCAGCGCTACGACGAGGTCGACGACCTCGCGCGGGCCCGGCGGCTGCCCTCGCCCCAGCTCGTCGGCACCCCAGGGCGCACGACGCTCGACCTCAACGCGCTGACCTCGATGGGCGTCGAGCCGGTGGGCCGCTTCGCGGCCGTGCGCGACGGCCGGGCGCTGTTCTCCGGCGGCCTGCGGAACGTGTTCTCGCTCGCGGACCTCAAGCTGGAGCGCCTGCTGGACACGTTCGACGCCTGGGCTACCGGCCGCGAGATCGAGCTCGGCGCGGTGGAGCGCTTCGAGCCGACAAGGGTGCCCGAGCCGGCTCGACTACAGCTCGACCTGCGCAGCGGCGAGATCCGTACGGTCGTGTGGGCGACCGGCTTCCGCCCCGGCTACGGGTGGTTGCACGTTCCCGTGGTCGACGAGAAGGGGCGGCTGCGCCACGACGGTGGCGTCGTGGACAGCCCCGGACTGTACGTGCTGGGGCTGCCCCTGCTGCGGCGGCGCAGGTCCACGTTCATCCACGGCATCGAGGCCGACGCCCGCGAGGTGATCGACCACCTCGCTGGTTACCTGGCCGTACGGCGGTGAACGCCGCGAGCTCGAGCAGCGCGCCGGCATCGACCTGCAGGTCCAGATCCTCGACCCGGGCGCGGGGGCGGCGCTCAACCTCATCCTGTCGTCGGGAGCCGCCATCAACTTCGCCCACATCGACGATCCGCGCATCGACGCCTGGCTGAAGCGGGCGGCGGCCAGCTCCGACCAGGCCGTGCGTAAGGACCTCTACGCGAGGATCCAGCGAGCCGTGGACGAGGAGGCCATCGTTCTGCCCCTGTACGTCCCCGCCGACCAGATCGCGGCCCGCAAGAGCGTGAAGGGTCTCGGCTTCGATCCCGCCTCGGGGACACCGGCCGGCGCCTACGCCGTCAGCGTGGACACCTGACGCGCCGGGCGCCCACGCCCCCGAGCACGGGCGCCCGGACCGTCAGATCCCGGCGGTGATCTTCTCCAGCAGGTGTGGCCCGCGCTCCGCCCCCTCGCGGTCGCGCCTGGCCACCTCCTCCCTGATGATCGGAATGACGTGCCGCCCGAAGTCGACGGCGTCGCCGAGCAGGTCGTAGCCCCGGGCGGAGATGATGTCCACGCCCAGGTCGTAGTAGTCGAGCAGCGCCTTGGCCACGGTCTCGGGGGTGCCCACCAGGGCGTTGGAGTTGCCCTCGCCTCCCGTGGCGGCCGACGTTGGCGTCCACAGGGCCCGGTCGAAGCGCTCGCCCCTGGCGGCGATGGCGATCAGCCGCTGCGCGCCGGTGTTCTCCGGGCCGTCCGGCTGGTGGCCGCGCGGGGGCTGCCTGACGGCCCGGCGCGCCCGGATGGCCTCGACCGTGCCGTGTGCCTTCTCCCAGGCCAGTTCCTCGGTCGGGGCGATGATCGGGCGGAAGGCCGCCTGGATGCGCGGCCGGTCGGCTCGCCCGGCGGCCCGCGCCGCCGCCCACACCGACTCGATCTGCTGGGCGGTGTCGGCCAGCGGCTCCCCCCACAGGCAGTGGATGTCCGCCTCCGCGCCGCCGGCGGCGTACGCGGCCGGTGAGGAGCCGCCGAAGGAGACCCCGGGACGCGGGTCCCGCACAGGGAAGACGTCGCTGACGTAGTCGTGGAACCGGTAGTGCTCGCCCTCGTGGTCGAACGGCTCCCTGCGCGTCCACACCTTCTTGACGATCTGGATGTACTCCCTGGTCCGGCTGTAGCGCTGGTCCTTGGTCAGCGTGTCGCCCTCGCGCCGCTGCTCCTGGTCGTTGCCGCCGGTGATGAAGTGGATGGTCAGCCGCCCGTCGCTGATGTGGTCCAGCGTCGCGAACGAGCGCGCGGCGTACGTCGGATAGGACACGTTCGGCCGGTGCGCGAGCAGGATCTGCAGCCGCTCGACCTTGGCCGCCAGCCAGCCCGCGGCCGGCGTGGGGATCGGCGTGTCCGACCCGTAGGCGAACAGGACCCGGTCCCAGCCGTGCTCCTCATGGGCGCGGGCCAGCCTGAGGGTGTAGTCCTTGTCGAAGGAGAGCCCCGATCGGGCGGTGGTCTCCGAGGCGTTGTTGGTGTAGGCGATGCCGAGAAACTCCACGGGCATGTGAGGCGTCCTTGTCGGAAAGTCCTTATCGGAGAGCGGATCGGTGGCGGGCGTGCGCGGCGGCGAGCTCGCCGCCGACTTCGGCCGTGCTGATGAGGACCGCCATGTTGGCCTGCGAGGTCCGCCCGCCGGTGGCCTCGTCCACGGCCCGCATGAGGTACTTGGTGATCGCGTTGCCCCTGACGCCGTCCCGCGCGGCGGCGGCCAGCGCGGCGCGCACGGCGACCTCGGCGACCACGGGGTCCACGGCGTTCTCCGGGCGGGGCGGGGTGGTGATGACGACGGCGCCGCGGCTGCCCGCCGCCCAGTGGTGGTCGACGACCCGGGCGACGACCTCGGGATCGTCGATCCGGTGCGGGCTGCGCAGCCCGCTGGAGGCACAGTAGAAGGCCGGGAAGTCGTCCGACCGGTACGACACCAGCGGCACCCCCTGCGTCTCCAGGTACTCCAGGGTCAGCCCGAGGTCGAGGATGTTCTTGGCCCCGGCGCACACGACCGCCACCCTGGAGCGGGTGAACTGGATGAGGTCGGCGGAGACGTCCATCGTCGTCTCCGCGCCCCGGTGCACCCCGCCGATGCCCGCCGAGGCGAAGAACGGGATGCCCGCCAGCTCGGCGGCCACCAGCGAGGAGGCCACGGTGGTGGCGCCGGGACCGCCGCGCGCCAGCACCACGGGCAGGTCCCGGTTGCCGGCCTTCGGGATGTCGGGGGTGGAGGCGAACCGGTCGATGTCGGCCGCGCTCATGCCGATCAGCAGCCGGCCGCCGTCCACGCCGATCGTCGCGGGCACCGCCCCGCCGGCCCGCACCGCGGACTCCACCTTGACGGCGGTGGCGGCGTTGTCCGGGTACGGCAGGCCGTGCGTGATCACGTTCGACTCCAGCGCGACCACCGCCCGCCCCTCGGCCAGCGCCTGCGCCACCTCCTCGGTGACCACCAGCGGGATGCCGCTCAACGGCGGTACTCCGGGGCCTTGATCAGCAGGTCCGGACGGGCGGCGATGCGCGGCTCGTACACCGTGGCCGCCCAGTCATCCGGATCCACCGGTTCGAGCGCGATGGACACGGCTCCCTCGTAGGTGCCGAGCTGTTCCACGACCACCGCGGTCAGCGCGTCCGCCAGGCGCCGCTTCTGCTCCGGGGCGAGGTCGAGGGGGAAGTGCTGGATGGTGACGTGCGGCATCACGACTCCTTCGTGCTCGTGCGGCCGGTGTTCGTGCCCGTGCGGATGACGCGGGCGAGCTCGGCCACGCCGGGCTCCCTGAGCGCGCCGTAGTGGTCGGCGGCCAGCTCGAACACCTTCCCGTCGATGTGCGGCTGCTCGTCGCCGGCGGCCCTGATGACGGTCACCGGCGCGGCGAGCCCTTCGAACGTGTACGGGAAGGCGTAGGTCCTGGCCACCAGCCGGGCGACCCGGCGGATCAGCGGCCGGTCCAGCTCAGGCAGCAGGCCGTGCACGAAACCGGTGAAGCTCTCCTCGTCCCTGGCCTGCTCCAGGCAGCGTTCCAGCCCGGGGCCCGCGACGGCGCCGGTGAAGACGGAGTAGAGGATCGTCACGTACTCCGGATTGGCGTAGGACGCCACGCGTTCCCGGCTCCCGGCCCCCACGCGGGGGTTGCCCGGGCAGATCAGCACCACCTCGTCCACGTGCTCGCCGGCGCCTTCGAGCTGCCTGGCCGCCTCGAAGGCGACGCGCGCGCCGAAGGAGTACCCCCACAGCGTGTACGGCCCCCGAGGCCGCACGAGCCGGATTTCGGCCACGTCCGCGGCGGCCATGTCCCTGATCGACGGGTAAGGCTCCTCGCCGGGGTTCAGCCCGTACGCCTGGATCCCGTGGAACGGCCGGTCGTGCGCGGCGTGGCGGGCCAGCGGCCGCAGGTTCATCGGGTAGCCGCCGAGCCCGGGCCAGCAGAACACCGGCGGGCCCTCTGTGACGCGCCCGAGGGACACCAGCCGGGAGGACGGCGCCGCCTGCCCGGCGTCCACGCGCGCCGCTAGCTCGGCCAGCCTGGGCGACTCGAACAGCGCCTGGAAGGGCAGCCGCGTGCCGAACTCCCTGTTGATTCGGTTGGTCAGCGCCACCGCGGTCAGCGAGTTGCCGCCGGAGGCGAAGAAGTCGTCGGCCGCCGACACCTCGTCGTACTTCAGCACCCGGCCCCACTCCGCGGCCAGCCACCGCTCGGTCGCGGTCGCGGGCGGCGCGTGCGGGGTGGCCGGTCGCGGCCGGGCCAGCTCGCGCAGCGCGGCGGCGTCCACCTTGCCGTTCGCCGTCAACGGCAGCGCGTCCACGAGCAGGACCCGGTTGGGCAGCATGTAGTCGGGCAGCAGGTGGGCCAGCTCGTCCTTGATCAGCTCGGCGGGGCCCTTCATGTGGACGGCGTCCTCGCGCATGTCCTCGCCGGCGATCTGCCCGGCGCTGACCCGGCCGCCCAGGGCGAAGTACATCGCGCGCGGGGACCCCAGGCCCGCGCCCTCGAGGATCTCCGCCACGCGCCGGGCCGCGGGCATGGGGTGGCCGCTCTTCGAGCTGTATCCCGACGACATCAGGCCGAGGCCCAGGCCGTTGCGCTGCAGGTGGTGCAGCCGGGCGCCGAGCACGACGTAGGCCAGCCACGGCCGCGTGTCCCTGGCCAGCAGGGCCAGGCCGAAGGCGGCGCGGTCGTACACCTGCTGGTTGATCGCCACGACGTGCCGGCGCAGCACGAGCTGGTCGGAGACGCGCTCCAGCGTGCCGCGGCGATGCCGGTACCAGCCTGCCGGCAGGCCCGCCACGCGGCCGGGATGCGCCTGGAGGAGGACCTCGACGTCCCCGGCGCGCGTCGCGGCGTCGTGCGGGCGGATCTCGAACGTGCCGACGTAGTGGTCGTGCGGCTCGACGCCGAGCCGTTCCCACGCCGAGGCGACGCGGTCCAGCGGGCGAATGTCCAGCCCGTACGCGGGCAGCACGTCCTCGAACACGCCCACCATGTGACCGGCCTCGAACTCGAGGACCTCGTGCAGGTTCTCCCGGTAGACCGGCTCGATCGCCGCCCGCCTGCCGGACAGGTGCACCCTCAGGCCGCCGTCCTCGGGCAGCCGGGCCGCGCCGATGCGGACCAGGGCGTGGTCCGCGGCGTGGTAGTAGTACAGCCCCGACGCCAGGCCCGCCACGCCGGCGCTCTCCACGTAGAGCTGGGTCGCGTACAGGGCGCCCGGTGAGGCGTAGGCGTACTTCGGCAGCAGCCGCTCGTCGCTGCGGAACTGGCCGAACCAGCGCAGGATCCGCCCGAGCTCGTCGAACCCGAGCTCACCGGGGTTGCGGGCGCGCGCCGGCCTGGCGGGCGGCGGGCCGAGCAGCGCCAGCAGATCCGCGCGGGTGACCGGTCCGCCCTCGTAGAACCGGTAGGTCTTGCGGGCGAAGACCGCCCGCCGCAGCTCGGCGGGCTCGTCGCGGTGCGGCAGCGCCACCATGGGACGGCCCGCCAGGTCCGGCCTGAGCCCCGCGCCGGCGAGCTGCGCGCGGACCTGCAGGCGGTCGGCCTTGGAGCGGTGATGGGCCGAGTGATGGCTCTGGTCCATGAGGGCGGCCTCGCGGGGATCCAGCTCCGCGCACAGGACCAGTTGCGGGGAGCGGGTCCTGTCGTCGGTCACGACGACCGCCGCCGCCCGCCGCACCCAGGCGTGCCGCTCCGCGGCCAGCGCCACCTCGCCCGGCTCGATCCGGTGACCGCGCAATTTGACCTGGTCGTCCGCGCGGCCGGCGAACTGGAGCGTGCCGTCGGCGTTCCAGTACGCCAGGTCGCCGGTGCGGTAGAGCCGCTGGGTCGGGACGAACGGCGAGGGGATGAACCGCTCGCGGGTCTGCTCGGGCCGGTTCAGGTAGCCCCGCGCGAGCTGGGCGCCGCCGATGTACAGCTCACCGGTCTCCCCGATGTCCACGGGGGCGAGGTTCGCGTCCAGGACGAAGCAGTGCGTGTTGTCCACCGGCACCCCGATCGGGAGCGTTCCGTCTCCGTCGGCGGCCTGCCCGGGATCGACCACGTGAGCGGTGGCGTTGATCGTGCACTCGGTGGGGCCGTACAGGTTGATCAGCGAGGCTCCCGGCAGCGCGGCGAAGAAGTCCCTGGCCAGCCGCTTGGTCAGAGCCTCGCCGCCGGAGAAGACCCGCGTCAGCGCGGCGCAGCGCGCCAGCCGCCCCGTTTCCACCAGCGCTTCGAGCAGCGTGGGCACGCACTGCAGGGTGGTGACGTCATAGGCGGCCATGGTGTCGATGAGGGCATCCGGGTCGCGGTTGCCGCCCGGCGGAGCCGTGACGACCCGGCTGCCGAACGCCGGCGCGAGAATCTCCCACTGCGCGGCGTCGAAGCTCGCGGGCGTCTTCTGCAGCACCGTGGTGTGCGGGCCGACGTGGCCGCACGTGTGCAGCCAGCGTAACTGGGAGGTGATGCTGTGGTGCTCGATCAGCACGCCCTTGGGCCGGCCCGTGCTGCCGGAGGTGTAGATGACGTAGGCGAGGGAGCCGGGCCGCCAGGCCACCTCTCCTGGCCACTGCCCGCCCTCACCGGCCAGGCTGACGATCCGCGTGCCCGGCGGCGCCAGCTCCGACGCCTCGCGGACGAGGTGCGGCTGGGTGACGACGACGGCGGCCCGGCTGTCCTCGATCATGAAACGGACCCGATCGGGCGGGTAGTCGGGGGACAGCGGCAGGTACGCGGCCCCCGCCATGAGGATCCCCCAGACGCCGGTGATCAGGTCGGCCGAGGGCTCGGCGTACAGTCCGACGCAGTCGTCCGGGCCCGTGGACAGCCGTCGCAGGCGGGCCGCCAGCCGGCCGGCGTCGCGGACGAGCTCGCGAAAGGTGAGGCTGCCACCGGCTCCGGTGACTGCCACCGCGTCGGGCCGGTGCTCGGTCTGCTGGAGCAGGAGGTCCGGCAGGCAGGCTCCGACGCCGACGGGCGCTCGGGGACCGGCCGGCCGGGCGGAAGGAACGGTGATCATCATGCTCCTGGATTGGTGGTGCCGAAGTAGCGGTCGCCGAAGTCGCCGATGCCCGGGATCATGAAGGCGTTGTCGTTCAGCCGCTCCTCGATCGAGGAGACGACGATCTTGACGTGCGGGTGCGCCTCGGTGACGGCGCGGATGCCCTCGGGTGCGGCGATGAAGTCGATCAGAACGATGTGCTCCTCCCGCACGCCGGCCTTGAGCAGCACGCCGATGGCGGCGTTGGCCGATCCGCCGGTGGCCAGCATCGGCTCCAGGAGAAGGACGTGGCTGCCGGCGATGCCGGGCGGCAGGTGTGAGTAGTACAGATGCGGAAGCTTGGTCTGCTTGTCCCGCTGAATGAGGACCTTGCCGATGCGGATGCCGGGATGGATGTCGCGTAACTCGGCCTCCATGCTCTCCCCGGCCCTGACCACGGCCACGGCACAGATGTCCACGGTGTGCCGCAGCCCTCGGTAGGTGGCGCCCACCGGCGTGGTCACGTGGTGCTCGGTGAAGGGGAGCTGGTCGAGCCCGGCCTCCAGCAGGAGGCGGATGATGCGGCGGGAATGCAGGACGAAGGCGTCGAGCCCGGAGTGCCGGTCGCGCACGACCGTGTGCAGGGCGCGCAGCTGGCTGGTCTGCGGGAGCAGATGGAGGTTGTGCTGGGCAGGCATGGCGGTCCCGTCAGGCGGTGGGCGGCTCGTCGAACGAGGGCGGGAGCTCGGGCGTGGCGGTGAACTGGCCGGCGGCGACCCGGTAGATCGAGCGGTGACCGGTGCGCTGCCACACCCGGCGCAGCACGTACACGAGCTTGGGATTGTGCTCCTCTTCCTCCAGGACGGCCCGGCCCACGATGGTGTCCCAATCGCCGGCGTCCTCGTCCACGGCTCCGGAGAAGATCCGGTGCAGGGCGGCGAGCTTGGCGCGGTGGGGGAAGTCGCCGCCGGAGAAGACGGTGCCGAGCAGCCCGATCCAGAAACAGACGGCGGCCTCCCGCCGCTGCTCGGCCGGCAGGTGCCGGGCGATCCGCTCCACCGCGTACAGCGAGGTGATCAGGTGCAGGAGCACGAAGTCGCCGGGACGCGACAGGTAGAGCAGGGTGACCGCGTAGTACAGCGGTTCCCAGCTGTCCTTCCGCGTCCACGCGGGTGTGTCGTAGAAGAGGGGATGGCCCTCGCTCAGCGTGCGGGCGATCCGGAACTGCAGGCCGGAGCGGAGCAGCTCCGGGTGGATGCGGCCGTCCTCGACCGGGGAGGTGTCGGCGAGGATGCGGGCGACCCAGTGGATGAGCTCGTCGCGATGCTCGTCCCACACGCCGGCCAGTCGTAGCAGTGAGTCCACGGGCGCGCCGTCCTCGCGCGGCGGCCGTGCCCGTTCTGGATGGCAGGTCGAGTACGAGAAGGCCAGGTAGGCCAGCCCTTCGATGGCCATCCACCGGTGGCCGATGTCCAGTGCCCAGCCGAGATGGATGGTGGCGTGCGTGAACGAGCCCGTCCAGCCGGGCAGCAGCCTGGGCACATACCGGCGCAGGACCTTCTCCAGGCCGAGCTCCTGCTCGCGCCGGTCGAAGAAGTCGCAGTAGGACCAGAAGCTGGTGCGCTGTCCCAGGTGCTCGCGCCAGTTCTCCTCGGTGATGCGGACCTCGTCGGGCGTCGGCGGCTCCAGGCCGAACCCGTACGAGGTCAGTTTCGCGTACGCGTCGTAGTACGCCTTGATGCCGGCGGCCGGCACGCCCAGCCCGGCCAGGGCCACGACGGCGTGCTTGGCATGGTTGGTGAGATGGCCGTTGAACTCGATGTGGTAGGTGCGGTCGTCGAGAAGGGCGTCGATCACTTCTTTTCGGTCGGGCACGGGTGGCTCTCCCTCTGCCGGAGGCTGGCTGTCAAGCGGGGCAGGCCGAGCCCCAGGAGCACGAGCACCACGCCGGCCAGCCGGATCGGCGCCGGCAGCGCGCGGTGCTGAACACAGTCGATGACCACGGCGGACAGCACCTGCCCGCTGATCACCAGCACGGAGGCGTTCATCGCTCCGAGCCTGGGGAAGACGTAGCTGTTGACCGCGACGAACAGGGCGCCGAACACCCCGCCCGCGTAGGCGGCGACGGGCGCGTCCGTGACGTCCGGCCAGGTGCGCAGGACGAGCAGGATCACGCTGAGGAACGCGAAGCCGACCACGTGGTTCCACACGGACGCCCGGAACGCGCCCTTCCGGGTGCTCAGCCGGCCGTTGACCGTGCGGCTCGCGCCGATGAGGACGCCGTTGAGCAGCGCCAGCACGACGAAGAAGAGCATGGTCACGCTCCGCCGAGGACGATGAGGACGCTGCCGGCGAGCACGCACCCGGCCACCGCCAGATCCATCGGCGTGAACCGGCGCCTGGGGGTGTGCAGCAGGCCCATGTGGTCGGAGACCGTGCCGAAGAGGATCTGGCCGGTGAGCATCAGGGCGATGGTGCCGGCCAGGGCGAGCTCGCTGTTGACCGCGATGGCCGACAGGACGACGACGAGGGCGCCGGGGATGCCGCCCAGGTAGTACCAGAGCGGCGTGCGGCCCTCGTTCTCGCCGGGGGTGGCGGCCGGTGCGCGCCGGGCGAGGGCCAGAACCAGAAGCGACGCCACCACGGCCCCGAGCCCGTGCGCGGCCCAGGAGGCGTACAGGGCGTCGGTGTGGCCGGCGAGCACGGCGTTGGCCTGGGTCATGAGCGTGAGCAGGACACCGCCGGCGATCGCGAGCGACCAGTCGAGCGCGCGCCCGCTCATCGGGCCGGTTCCCCCGCTTCGGGCCGCACCGCGGGGTCGTGTGGCTCCGCGCCGTGCGCCGGCTCCGCGCTCAGCAGGGCGACGACCTCGGCGAACGTGCCGGCGATCCAGGTGGGACCGGCGAGGGCCAACTCGTCGGCGCCGTGAACGCCGTACGTGACGGCGATCGAGCGCATGCCCGCCGCGTTGGCCATGTGGACGTCGTGCGCGGTGTCGCCCACCATCACCGCGTGCCGCGCGTGCACGCCGAGCGTGCGCAGGACCAGCAGCCCCGACTCAGGATCGGGCTTGGGCCTGCTGACCTGGTCCGCCCCCACCACCAGGGCGAACCGGTCCCGCAGGCCCGCCGCCCGCAGCAACGCGTCGGCGCTGGCGTGAAACTTGCTGGTCGCCACGGCGAGGGTGCCGCCCCTGGCGCGCAGCATGTCTAGCCCCTCGGCCACGCCGGGGAAGACCAGCTCGCCGGCGCGCGGCAGGATGATCTCCTTGAACAGGTGCTGATAGTGCCGGATCCCTTGGGCCACCAGCTCGCCGTCCGGTGCCGCGGCCAGCAGGTCGCCGAAGGCCCGTTCTAGCGGGAGCCCGATCGTGGCGCGGATGACCGCGGGCCCCGGCGCCGCCACGCCCAGCGCGCCGAACGCCCCGGTGAAGGTCTCGACGATCGCGCGCGGGGTGTCGACGAGCGTTCCGTCGAGATCGAACACGGTCAGGTGACTCATGACATCCTCTCCGGCTATTGGAGCTTCAAGGTAGGAAGAGATTTGCCATAAATCAAGTGGGTAATATGGGAAATCTTAATTGCCTACTAAACTAGTAGGTCTTGACGGTTATAGGAGGCTGTGCTGAGCTTGGGAGCGGCAGACGGACGTGAGAAAGGCTCCGGCTCATGCTTGTGGAGTTGCTCGGGATCGATGGGGCCGGTGACGGTTCCGGCTCGGCGGATCGGGCCGCCGCATGACCGCGCCCACCTTCCCCACGGCCTCTGACGGGTTTCGTCCCTTACCGGTCGCGGAGGCGGGCTCCGGCTTCGGCGTACTGGACGACCCGGTGCGGGCCTCGCTGCTCGGGGCGCACGCGCATCTCGCGGAGCGGCGCGGCCGGGTACTGCGCTATCCCGGCGACGTCGCGCCGTTCCTGTCGATGCCGCACGACGCGGGCCCGGCCGACTGGCGGGACGCGGCGGCGCTGGTGGGCGAGGGCGGCGAGGTGCCGCTGACCGGGCCGGCGGTGGTGCCGCCCGCCGGTTGGAAGGAGGCGAGGAACAACCCAGGTGTCCAGCTCACCGGCGAGCGCGTCGCCGGGGCGCGTGACGCCGGCGTGGTGCGGCTGGGGCCGGCGGACGTGCCGAAGATGCTGGACCTCGTCGAGCGGACCAAGCCGGGCCCGTTCCGGCCGCGGACCGTGGAGCTGGGCGTCTACCTCGGGATCCGGCTCGGCGGCGCGCTGGTGGCGATGGCGGGGGAGCGGCTGCATCCTCCGGGCTGGACCGAGATCAGCGCCGTCTGCACCGATCCCGCGTACCGGGGGCGGGGGCTGGCGACCCGGCTGGTGCTCGCGGTCGCCGCGGGCGTCCGGGCGCGTGGAGAGACGCCGTTCCTGCACGCCTCCGCCACCAACACGCCGGCGATCCAGCTGTACGAGCGCCTCGGCTTCCGGCTGCGGCGCACCACCGAGTTCCGTACCGTACGGGTCCCGGCACGCGACCGGATCGAGGGCAGGCCATGATGCTGCCCGAGGTCGAGGCCCGTGCCCGCCAGAAGGCGGAACGGCCCCTGGAGGTGGTGACCGCCCGCCGTCCGCTGCGCTGGCTGGCCGCCGTCGGGGTGCTGGTCGTGCTGGCGATGGTCGCCAGCGCTCTGATCACCAATCCCGCCTGGGAGTGGGAGGTGGTCGGGCAGTACCTGTTCGCGCCGTCGGTGGTGCGTTCGGTGCTGCTGACGCTGGAGCTGACCGTGCTCGGCATCGGGCTCGGCTTCGCGCTCGGCACGGTGCTGGCGCTGATGCGGCTGTCGCCCAACCGGCTGCTGTCGTCGGTGGCCTTCGGGTACGTGTGGTTGTTCCGGTCGGTGCCGCTGATTCTGCAACTGCTGTTCTGGTACAACCTGGCGTTGCTCTATCCGCGGTTGTCGGTCGGGGTGCCGTTCGGGCCGGAGTTCTTCGACTTCGGCACCATGGACCTGATCGGGCCGCTCACGGCGGCGGTGCTCGGGCTGGCGCTGCACCAGGCGGCCTACGCGGCCGAGATCGTCCGCGGCGGCCTGCTGTCGGTGGATTACGGCCAGCACGAGGCCGCCGCCGCCCTCGGGCTGCCCCCGGCGCGGCGGCTGTTCCGGATCATCCTGCCGCAGGCCATGCGGACCATCGTGCCCAACGCGGGCAACGAGATCATCGGCCTGGTCAAGGGCACCTCGGTGGTCTACATCATGGCGTTGCCCGAGCTGTTCTACCAGGTGCAGGTGATCTACAACCGCAACGGCCGGGTCATGGCCCTGCTGCTGGTCGCCGCCCTCTGGTACCTCCTCCTCACCACTGTCCTGTCACTCGTCCAGCACTACGTCGAACGGCACTACGGCAAAGGGCGGGCATGAACGCGATGGTCGAGCTGCGCGGCGTGCACAAGAGCTTCGGCCCTCTGCACGTGCTGCGCGGCGTGGACCTGGACGTGGCCAAGGGCCAGGTGCTGGTGCTTCTCGGCCCGTCGGGGTCCGGCAAGTCCACCCTGCTGCGCACGATCAACCACCTGGAGAAGGTGGACCGCGGCTCGGTCCGCGTGGACGGGCGGCTGCTCGGCTACCGGCAGGCAGGCGACCGCCTGCACGAGCTGCCCGAACGCGAGGTGCTGCGACAGCGCACCCAGATCGGCTTCGTCTTCCAGTCCTTCAACCTCTTCCCGCACCTCACCGTCAAGCAGAACCTCATGGAAGCACCCCTGTCGGCGCAGCGCAGGCCGCGCGCCGAGGTCGAGCCGCTGGCCGAACGGCTGCTGTCCCGGGTGGGCCTGGCCGACAAGGCCGACTCCTACCCCCGCACGCTCTCCGGCGGCCAGCAGCAGCGGGTCGCCATCGCACGCGCACTCGCCCTGGAGCCCAAGCTGCTGCTGTTCGACGAGCCGACCTCCGCGCTCGACCCCGAATTGGTGGGCGAGGTCCTCGACGTCATCAAGGACCTCGCGCGTGGCGGCACCACCATGATCGTGGTCACCCACGAGATCGGGTTCGCCCGCGAAGTGGCCGACACGGTGGCCTTCATGGACGCCGGCCGTCTCGTCGAGCTCGGCCCGCCCGCCCAGGTCCTCGACGCCCCCGCCCACGAGCGCACCCGCGCCTTCCTCGCCAAGGTCCTCTGAACCCCAAGGACGCCAGACATGCGTGCTTCGTCCCTGCTCCTCCTCGCCGTCGCCGTCCTCGCCGCCTGTGGCGCGGAACCGGCACCCGACGCCCCCACCGCCTCCGCCCCCGTGGTCGCCGGCAAGAAGATCAACCTGAGCCCGGACCAGAACCGGGTGCGGACCGGGAAGGTCGCGGACATCGCGGCCGAGGTGCCCAAGGAGATCGCCGCCGACGGCAAGCTCACCGTCGGCTTCAGCGCCAGCGGCTCGCCCCCGCTGGTCTCCCCGGCCACCGACGACACCACCCTCATCGGCGTGGAGACCGACCTCGCCCAACTCGTCGCGGACGTGCTGGGCCTGGAGTTCACCCCGCAGTCGAGCTCCTGGGAAAACCTGTTCCTGGCCGCCAAGTCCGGCAAGTACGAGGCCGTCTTCAGCAACGTCACCGTCACCGAGGAACGCAAGGACACCTACGACTTCGCCACCTACCGCATCGACCAGCTCGCCTGGCAGGTGCCCGACACCAGCCCCATCAAGGCGATCAACGGACCCGCCGACATCGCCGGGTTGCGCGTGTCGGTCGGCTCCGGCACCAACCAGGAGAGGATCCTGCTCGACTGGGACAAGCAGAACCGCGCCGCCGGCCGCGAACCGGCTGAGATCCTCTACTACGAGAAGTACGGCGACGTGCTGCTCGCCCTCAAGTCCGGCCGCGTGCAGGCGTACTTCGGCCCCAACCCGAACATCGCCTACAACATCGCCGTCAGCGGCGGCTCCCGCATCGCCGGCACGTTCTCCGGGGCAGGGCCAGACCTGCAGGGACTCATCGCCGCCATGACCAAGCAGGACAACGGCCTGGTGCAGCCGCTGAACGAGGCCCTGAACACGATCATCAGGAACGGCACGTACAAGCAGGTGCTCGAACGGTGGGGGCTGGCCAACGAGGCCATTCCCGAGTCGCAGATCAACCCGCCCGGCCTACCCCGCCAGCCGGCCTCGTGAACGGCTCGGCCGCGTGCGCGCCCCGAACGCACCTGCGTGGCCGCGCGTCGATCGGCTCAAAGGATCTTGACTCCGGACCAGTCGAGCCCGTCAAGGTTGACGACGATCATTTCCTTAGTCCTGCGAGCGATGACTACGACGGCTTCGTCTCTGGGTCGGAAAACTTCGGCGAGCCGCTTGACTGCGTAGGCGTCGTCCCAGCAGACGGCGGCTTCCCAAGCGGCCGACGCCTGAGCGGCGATGTCGTGCGCGGCGGCGTCGGGGCGATTCGGACCTGTCAAACCCGGTGAGACGTCAGGCTACTTGCGCGCTTTGTGGTGAGGTGTCGGTCTCGGAGATCACGGGTGGCTGGTTGATCCACACCTTGGCCGGCAATGCCGGTGGGTAGGGTCGCCGGCCGCGGAACCGTTCCGGATGCGCCTACAAGGCCGCGTGGAGGGTTCGCCGCGCCGGCCTTGTCCAGAGGGCGGGCCTGGCCTGCGTCATCCAGCACGCACGACTCGACAATCCGTAATCTTCCAGATCAGGGGCACTCTTTGCTATCTAACCGATCATCCGATTTGCTAGTGCTGTGACCGGAAATGATCACCGGGTTGGGTGAGGGGTTCAGGCTGCCGGTGTGACTGGTCGGCCGCCCAGTGGATGCCCTTCTCGCTGCGGATGCGGGCGCGTTCTCGGCGTTGGGCGGCCAGTACGTCGGGGTGACGGGCGTGAGCGTTGCGCCAGCGCAGGCAGGCATGCAGGGCCCGGGTCTGGACGGTGTGGTCGGGGCCGTCGGAGTTGGCCAGGGTGAACTGGCGTAATGGTCCGATCATTTCCGGTCACAGCACTAGCCGAGCCGCATGGATACATAGTCGGTGAACCCCGCGCGCCGGGCGAACCTGACGGGGCGTCGCTGGTACTCGGTGAACCCGAGCTTGGCATAGAGGCCGAGTGCCGGGGCGTTGGTGCTCTTGATATCGCGGAGCACGTATTCGTCGAAGTCGGGAAGGGCGAGGATGTACTGCATGAGGGCAGTCGCCACCCCGCGCCCCTGGTAGGCGGGCGCAGTCGTGACGAAGCCGATCTCCGCCAGGCCGGGCCGCGCTTCGTCCGGCGCGCCGAGGAACTGGGAGCGCACGACGAGGTGGCTGATCGTGCCGTGAACTGTTCCCAGGTGGCGTCGGATCTCGGACCAGCGTGGGGCGAAGCACTCCTGCGTTCCCACGGTGACAGAGGCAATGGCCGCGGGCTCGCCCTCCACGAGGGCGACGTAGAACCGGTTGAGCAGGATCATGTGCTTGAACGCATTCGCGAGTTTCTGCGGATCGGAGGAGAAGAACGCGAAGTCTTCGGCGAAGCCGCGGACTAGCACCTCGGTGATCCGCCGTCGATAGTCCTCGCCCAACTCGTCGCCGCGCTTGATCTCGATCACTCGGACATTCCTTTCGTGAGTAACCTCAGCACAATGTCGACGTCGGGGACGGCGAGCTCGGCACCGAGGGCGAGCCGCATCGTCGTAAGACCGCCGAGGGTGGCGAAGTAGCACGCCGTGATCTCTGCCGGATCGCCGCTGCCGAACTCGCCGGCGGCCTGGCCGCGCCGCACGAGCTCCTCGAAGGCGCGCCACATCGAGCGGTGTGCCCCAACGATCCGGTCGACCGTGCCGGGCGGTGTGTCAGTGGTGACCCCATGGTTGACGACGACGACGAACTCGGCAGCGCCATCGTCAGCCGTGACGCCGGCCAGAAAACGAGTGGTGAATGCGCGAACCAGGGCGGACGGCCGCCCTGGTCCTGAAATGTCGGCCGCGAGCGTGACGAGGCCGGCGACGGCCTGGTCGAGCAGATCAAAGTACAGTTCGTCCTTCGTGGCGTAGTGACGGTAGATCGACCCGACACTCACGTCCGCTTCGAGCGCGATATCGCGGATGGTCGACGCCGCAAACCCTCGGCGGGCGAACACCCGAACGGCGGCCGTCTGGATGACCTCGCGCGTCGCCGCTCGCAGCGCCGCATTCTGTTCGGCAGTGCGCGGCATGGGCCCTCCCTGATGAAATGAACGTATGTTCACCCTACCAAGGAGATTCGGTACTCGTTGATCAGTCCTGTGACGGTCCATCGGCGGTGGATCCGGGAGGTCATGTCGATCCCCTCGCTGGAATCGTGCAATGGCGGGCGGAGCGAACGGCTTGGTCGCGTCCGAGATGCGGGGTAAATGTGAACGAGCGTTGATCATCCAGACTGCCGTGGAAGCCGAGGTGGACGCCTTCCTCGGCCGTGCCCGTTACCAGCGCGCCGCTGCCGTCACCGCTGAGGGCAGCAACGACGAGGAGAGCACGGTACGGCCCGGTTACCGCAACGGGCACTGCCCGACCACGGTCAAGACCACCGGCGGGCCGATCACCATCGCCCGGCCGAAGCTGCGCGGCATCGCTGGCAGTCTGCGGGCCAGCGCGGACAGCACGCGCTCACTGTGCCCGGCCTATGCCCGGCATCGCCTTTGAGGGGCGGGCTGGAAACCAACACCAGCCTATGAGGATCTGGAGTACCGGGCTCGCATGTATGTTTCCAGGTCTGCGCCGGATCTCCTAGGCTCTGGGCGGTTCTCGGAGGCACGCAGGGCAGGCCGTCTCGAAACGGTCCCCGCTGACGACGCCGTCATCTCCTTGAGTGGGGATCAACTGTCGAACATCACGCGGGCCAGCCTGTGGTGGCTTGGGCTTGGGCAGCACCTCATAAGGCCTACACCGATCGACCCAGACGGCCCACGGGGACGGTGGCGAGGATGTCGCGGCAGTCGATCAGGCCCAGGTGGCGGGAGTCCTGTGAGCGAGCATTGTCCCCGGCCACCGCGACATGCCCGGCCGGCACGTGTGACAGGTCCGGCGGCGCCGGGACGAGCCAGTCCGGCAGCGGGTCTCCGGCGACCGCGGCGACCCGCTTGATCCGGTGCGGCGGCTGCTCGTCCGCCACACGGAACACGATCACCTCGCCGCGCCGCGGGTCACGGCGTATCCGCCGCGCGAGCAGGCGCTGGCCGTCCCGCAAGGTGGGCGACATGCTGTTGCCCCGCACGACCACCCTGAACCACCCGATCACCGCACCCTCACATCCTGGTAGCCGCCGGCCTGGAGGCGGAACAGCCGGGCGTACTCGCCGCCCGCGTCCATCAGTTCGTCGTGACTGCCCTGCTCGGCGATCCGTCCGCCTACCAGCGTGACGATCAGCTCCGCGTCGCGCAGCACGGACATCCGATGGGAGATCAGCAGCCGAGTACGGCCCTCCGTGTGGCGGCGCAGAGTGCTGTGCACACGGTGCTCACCCTCGGCGTCCAGCCCCGAGGTCGGCTCGTCGAGCACGATCAACTCGGCGTCGGTGCGCATCAGGCAGCGCGCCAGGGCCACCCGCTGCCACTGCCCGCCGGAGAGCGTCACACCGGCACGCTCACCGTCGTCCGTGTGTGTCCTGGACAGTACGGTGTCATAGCCGTGGGGAAGCGCCGCCACCGTGTCGTCGGCACGAGCCGCCCGCGCGGCCGCGACGATGCGCGACCGGTCGTCGAGGTGCTGGACCTGACCGATGCCGATGTTCTCGGCCGCGGTGAGGTCGTAGGTCATGAACTCCTGGAACACCACGCCGATCCGCGCGCGCAGGGCCGTGACGTCCAGCTCGCGGATGTCCACGCCGTCCCAGGTGATCGTGCCGCGCTGCGGGTCGTAGAACCGGCACAGGAGTTTCACCAGCGTGCTCTTGCCCGCGCCGTTGACGCCGACGAGTCCCACGGCGGCGCCGGCGGGGATGGTCAGGTTCACCCCGCGCAGCACCCACGGGCCCTCCTCGCCGTACCGGAACCAGACGTTCCGCAACTCGATGGTCGCCGACGCAGGAGGCGTGCCCGTGCCGACCGACAGGTCGTCGGCGGTGCCGACGACGTCGAGATAGTGGCCGAACATCCGCGCCGCGCGAGCGGTCTCGCCGAGTTGGAGCACCACGGTGGACAGCCCGGTCTGTACGCCGGCCACCGCACCGAGGAAGAGCACCAGGTTGCCGACCGAAGAGCTGCCGGTGACGACGTTCGTGGCGACCACGACCGTACCCGCCGCGGTGACGGCGGCGCCGAGCAGCGCGAGGCCGCTCTGCACCAGTGAGCCTCGGCGTGACACGGACAACCGTGCGCGCGAGACCGCCGTCAGCGAGTCGATCATCCTGGTGTGAAGGAGCGTGCCCAGGCCGAAGAGCCGGATCTCCTTCGCGGCGCGTACATCGGTGAGCAGGGCGCGGTAGAACAGGCGGCGCCGGTCGGTGGACACCCACGCCTCCTCCGCCGCCACCTCGCGTCGCGCGGTCGCCAGTCTGGCGAGGACGGCGACCAGCACTGAGGCGAGCAGCAGCAGGGCCATCGGTGGCCACACCACCAGCAGCGCGCCCGCGAAGCTGGTGAGCAGTACCACTGAGCGGACCAGCTCCTGCGCGAACTGCGAGACCGTGGTGGGCGCTTCCTGTGCCGCCTGCTCGGCGAGCCGCAGCCGGTCGTGGAACGCGGGATCCTCGATGTGCCGCAGTCCCGGCAGGGCGGCGACCCGCTGGAACAGCCGGCTCTCCACCGTCACAGTGACCCAGTGCTGGACCACTTCGCCGACGTAGCCGGTCAGATAGAGCAGTGCGATGGCCAGCCCGCCGACGATCGCCGAAGCGATGGCGAGGAACGCCACCCGGCCCGTGTCCGCCGCACCGGAGGTGAGCTCGTTGACCAGCAGCATCGTCAGCCACGCCCCGCTCGCGGGCGCGGCGCCCGCGAGCACGGTGAGCGCCAGGGTGGTCGTGGCGGCCGCGGGCGCGGACCGGAACGGCAGCGCGAGCGCCGACATGCCGGCGCGAAAGGTCGAGCGGGTCATGCCACCTTCACCGAAGCGCCGGCGGCGTCCGCGAAGTCGCTGATCCGGGTGCCGGACGCGGTCACCACACCGCTGTGCGTGTGCAGCAGCGTCGGGAACGCGACGACCTCGAACGCGGTCAGCACGGGGTCGTCAACCCCGATGACCGCGACTCTGCCGAGGGTGCCGAGCTTGGCGATCAGCCGCGCGGTGGCGTCGGGAGCGTCCGGGTCATCGTGCATGAAGGACACGAAGCGGGCCGTCGGCGGAGAGGCGGCGAGCGCGTCGGACAGCATTCGGCACGGTCCGCAGCCGACCTGGAAGAACCCGACGTGAACCGGGCCGTCGAGGTCCGCCTCGGTGATCGCGGCGCCGTCGGTGTCGATGACCGAGAACGGGCGGACGACCGTGCCGGGCCTCGGCAGATGCGGGTTGTGGGCGGGGGCGCCGCCGTTCTGCGGCAACTGGCGGATCCTGGTGACCAGCGCGAAGGTGAACAGCAGATGTATCGCGACCACGGCGGCGAGCAGGACGACGGCGGTGGTGAGCAGAATCAACGGGTCCTCCGGGCGGGAACAAGAAGGAACGCGACGTCCTCCCAGCGGGTCGTGAGCAGCCCGAGAAACGCTCCGGCGACCAGGGCGATCAGCATGGCGGGTGCGGACGTGGGCAGGCCGCCGGCGATGGCACCGGCGACGGCGACGGCGATCAGCAGACCGTTGCGGACGAGGTGCTGTGGGCCGAGCTGGCCGCCGCCCGCGCCGAAGCACTGGCATCGTACGGACTGCCGGGCGAAAATCGCACGGCCGATGCCGGCGCAGAACGCGATGAGGAGCACGGCCACGAGGGCGTAGCCGGCGAGCCGCGTACCGGGGACGGCGAGCAGCACCACGGCGGCGGCCTCTACTGCGACGACCGCGACGGCGGCCGGACCGGCGGGCAGCCACCGTGGCCCGATCGCCGCGACCGAGTCGCGGAACTCGGCGAACTCCCGCCGGGCGCGCGTCTTACTCACGACCGCTGCGAAGAAGACGACGGCGAGCAGCGCACGAGCGAACAGGTCGAGCACGGCAGCCTCCGGGGTGGTGACAGAGGTTGGCGGGGCGCGAAGTGGCGTCCCGCCAACCGCCTCGGTCAGTGTGAGATCAGCGGCAGCCGGACGCCTTGGAGGAGCAGACGCCGTAGCAGTTGTACTTGTAGCCCTTCTTGCAGCACTCGGGCGGCACACAAGCACCTGCCTCGACCTTCGGCAGCACCATCCCGACCAGACGCTCACCGGCCTGCTGCACGAGTCGCTTCATTCCAGCTCCTTCCCATTACCAAGAACTGCGGACGCCGACCAGAAGATACGTCGTCCCGGCACCACGGTGACGACGGTTATCGCATCGTCCACTTCGGCCAGAACTCTGCACTATTGCCACTCCTGGCGGCACGACAAAGGTGCCTTGTTCACGAACAAGAGTCAAGAGGGCCAAGTCAGGATATTGCGTTGCTGCGCACGAAGCGGCCGGGTGACGGTGGTGCCGTACGGTCCACCAGCTGCAGCTCGGAGGCCGTTTCGGTGATATCGCCGCGCATCGTGTACACGTATATGGCGATTATATGGCGCGTCTGATAGCATTACCGGCGGTCGGGAGTGGCCGTACCGGCGTGTGTGTGCAATACGCGGACGCATTCGGTTGATAGGCGCGCGGGACGCGTCCGTCGCAGCGGTGCGAAACTTCGTGTCTATTTAGCGTACGGCTATTATGAAAGTGGCGGAGAAAGAGGCGGCGCCAGAGCGTTCAGCGCCCCCGCGCCGCGGACCTTGCGCCCCGGCTGCCGCGACGGGAGCACGGGCGAGCGCACCGAAGTGCGCCCGCCGAAAATCCATCCAGGCAGGTGAATGTTCGTGGAGGATGCTGCCGAGCCGGTCTCGTCGGCGTAGGTTCATGTCGGTGATCCGGCCGGCATCGATGATCGGGTCCGAGAGCCGGGAACCGCCCCTCCCGATCTCGGAGTAGTAAGCGAGCGCGGGCGCTCGCATCGTCCGGGCCCTCTACCAGGTTCCTCATAGCCTGGGTGACCCAGCTTGCGCTCGGGTGAGCGGTGGTGCCGAGCACGCGGACGCCCCTTCATGGGTGCGGATCCGAATGCTCGCGCGGGGTCGCCATGTGACACCGATCCCTCAAGATCGCCAAGTGTCGCTGGAGTGCCAGGCGACCCGGTCCGGGCCACCCGCGATCTCTCGCGCGGCTACAGCGAGAGATCGCGCGTTGCGAAATGATGGTTGCCGCCATCGGCGAGACACATCGGCAGCTACTCGATAGGACGCTGTGGATCGGCCGGCACGTTGAGACTCGGCATGTCGAGTAAGGCCTTATTGAAACGCACTCCGCTTTCGTGCTCGATGATGGCCAAGAAGAGGGCGGTGGCGTCCGGTTCTGGCTCTCTGTCGTCATAGAGAGGTGCGAGGAGTTCCGTGTACGGTGTCAGAGGGCCGAGAAATCTTGTCCAAGGTGTGAGCTCATTGGCGAGGGGCTTCGGGACACTGCACCTTCCCTTCGGCGTCTCGGTAGCGCGCATACAGGGTGCTGTTGCCCTCGATTTACTCCAACCATCCCGCGATCCGCAATCTTGGACGGCGTCGGGTCTTCCAGATCAACTTCTGGGGAGAAGTGGGTGAAGGACTTGAGCCGTTGCACCTCCATCACGACGGCGAACTGATCGATGACGTCATGCCGCCGTACGAGGAAGGCGGATATATGGCCCTCCCCGACTACCGGTCTTTCACGACCGGGCTGGAGCTCGATCCCGACACTGAACTTGAGCAGGATGTCCATACCTTGTTGTGCTTGGTGGGCCGGATCACGGGACGTTTCGCTGACCGGGAATGGTGGACGGCAACCCGCGCTTTCCACCGCATCCCTCGCGAGGCGTGGGAGAAATGACAGCCGGGTGCCGGGCCGTTCGCTTGGCTGCGCACCCGTTCGGCGGCGAACAATTAGTCATCACCGCGCTGACCGGTCAGGTGCCATCGGTCGCTGATGCGTTCGATTTCCCACGGGCGTAGCTCTTCCGCAGTGACTGGTCAAATCAGGCTGTGAGGGTGTTTCCGCCCTGGTGACGGCTGTCCAGAGTGCGCGACTTTCTTGGGCGGCTTGTGTCTCACATGGTGTGAGGTTGTAGTCAGAGGGTGCATCGTGAGAATGGCGGAGCGGGGGTACGGGGCCGGGCGCACTGTTCCTCTTTCTGTGGCCGGGCCTCTCAATTTCGCTGCCCAGCTCGGGATTATCGCAATTTTGGGACGAATGGGGGGAGGCCATTTATGTGCGTTCTCTGTATCAGCCTGTCAGCCTCATCGTCCTTGCCCTGAGTGTGGGTTTCGCGGTCTGTAACCAGGTCGCCGCCGCGATCAGCAAGGGGGCCGGGCGTCCCCAGGACGTCATGTCGAACGCCGCCAGCCTGGCCAGGGTATGGCTCGGGCTCGGCGCGGCCCTGTACCTGGGCCTCGTGGTCGCGGCTCCCTTCCTGCCTGGCCTCCTGCATGTGGACGCCATCCGCACCGCGCGAGCGAGCCCGTCCCGGGTAGGGGGCTCGCACACCTGCCCGGGCACGTGGATCACCGACCAGAACGCGACCCCGACCCAGGCGCGTGAAGCGCGGGCCGGAGTCGCTTGGGTTTGTCGTCAGCCGGCGTTGTGCGGCGGGGCGGCGCTGCCGGTGTATTCGGGGAGTTCGGAGACCAGGGCGGCGATGTCGGGGATGGTGGCGTACCGCCGGCGGTGGATTTCGGCGATCTTCGTGCCGATCTCCGGGTCCGGGTCGTCGGTGATGTCGAACGAGGCGAACCTGTCGACCAGCGGCAGCCCGTTGCGGTCCACCTCGAGGTGGGCCGGGTGGTTCATCATCTCCTCGTAGCCTTCGAGGTTCTCGATCACGGAGATGGAGCCGTATGCGTAGTCCCCGCCGTAGTCGGGGCCGACGACGTGCGACTTGATGGCCGGGATGGCGCGGGCGGCCTCGCGCATGCTTTCCAGAGCGGCCTGCCGGTCCGATTCCGAGACGCCGGGCTTGGGGGTGAAACGGATGCAATGGTAGATCATCGAAACTTTCCTTTCTGCTGGTTTCCGTCCGGGGTGTCACGCCGGGCGGAACGCGGGGGCGAAGTCGCGGGCGAAGTCGGAGATGTCGCGCGCGGGGCGTCCGGTGAGATCGGGAACGGACGTGTGCACATCGGCGGCCTCGCCCCTGGCGTAGTGGGCGTAGTCCTCGACCAGGCCCTCGAGCTGCCAAGGCGGAAGAATCCCGGTCAGTGCGGCGGTGAACTGGTCGGCGGGTGCGTCGTGGAAGGTGATGTCCCGACCGGTGGCCACGGAGAGCGCGTGGGCGATCTGGTTGTGGGTCACGGCGCTGGGACCTGTCAGGGTGTAGATCTGGCCGGTGTGCCCCGTGCCGGTCAGGACGACCGCGGCCGTATCCGCGATGTCCCTGGTGTCGATCGCGCTGACGGCGGCGTCGGCGATGGGCGCGGCGAACCAGCCCTGTGCGATGGTGCCGGCGAAGCCGAGCAGCGCCTGCAGGTAGAGGTTGGGGCGCAGCACGGTGTGGTCGAGGCCGAGCCGCTGGAGGTGTGCTTCGACTTCGGCGTGCCAGCGCAGGAACCGCACCGGGGAGTCGGCGCGTGCCGCGTACTGGGAGAGCAGCACGAGCCGGTCCAGACCGACGTCGCGGGCGGAATCGGCGAACTGGATCTGGAGGGCGGCGGCGTCGGGCGCGGAGGGGCTGTTGAGGAACGCCGCGTCGACGCCTTTCAACGCGGCGGCGACCGATGCCCGGTCCCGCAGGTCGGCGACGACGTTCTGGACGCCGGGGAGGGCGCGGTCGGGGTTGCGGATCATGGCGCGGACAGTGACGCCACGGGCCTGCAGGGCGGGAATCAAGGCGGATCCCACGGTTCCGGTCGCGCCGGTAACGAGGACGGTGGGGCTTTTCATCACGGTGTTCCTTCCTGTGGTTTCGCCGGGGCCCGTTCCTCGGCGGGGGTGGTGGTCCCGGGTCAGCGCGTCCCCGCGGAGGCGGGGGCCGGCCGGGTCTTGGCGGTGAAGAAGAGCGACAGCCCGAGGGCGATGAGGATGAGCGCGGCCTGCCCCAGGAACGCGGTCGTGAACGCGATGTCCTCCCCGGCTCCCGCGGCGCCGATGGCGATCCCGGCCAGGGCGGCGAGCCCGACCGCGCCGCCCAGTTGCTGTGCGGCGTTGACCAGCCCGCTGAGCAGCCCCGATTCGTCTTCGGCGCTGTCGCGCACCGCCATCGCGGTGGCGTTGACGGCGCCGAGCCCGAGGCCGGCCCCGATCAGCACGAACGCGCCCAGCAGAGTGAGGGAGAAGCCGCCGGCCGTCCGGTCCAGCGCCAGCCACACGAAGCCGGCGAGCAGCACGACGAGGGCGACCGGCAGCGCGCGGGCCAGCCCGATGCGCTTGGCCAGCGGCGGCGCGGCGGCACTGCCCACGATGATCATGAAGGCGATGGGGAGCTGGGTCATCCCGGCCGTCAGCGGGCTCATCCCGAGTACCTCCTGCTGGTACTGCGGCAGGAAGAAGAACAGGCTCGTCAGCGTGCCGCCGATCAGCAGCACCACCACGTTCGCCAGGACCACCGGCCTTCTGCGGAAGACGCCGAGGGGGACCAGCGGGTGCGCGGAGCGTTGCTCGACCTTTACGAACGCGGCCATGGCGACGAGGCCGACCGCGAGGCCGGTGACGGTGCCGGGCGTGTCCCATCCGGCCTCGGAGGCCGAGACCATGCCCAGCGCGAGGGCGGAGATCGCGATGGTGATGGTGATGGCGCCGGCAAGGTCGAACCGGCCGGGCCTGCCCGGCGCCGGCGGTGCCGAGCGCCACACGATGATCGCCCCGATGACACCGAACGGCACCGGGGTCACGAACACGGCCTGCCAGCCGAGCATCCCGGTCAGCGTTCCGCCGAGGAAGACGCCGACGAGGCTGCCGGCGCCCGCGACGGCGCCCCAGATGCCCATGGCACGCGTGCGTTCCGCGGACGAGGAGTACAGAGCGAGGACGAGCGAGAGCGCGGCCGGTATCACGACCGCGGCCCCGATTCCCTGCCCGATCCGGCCGGCGATCAGCATGGCGCCGCTGGTGGCCAGCGCGCACCAGGCCGAGGCCGCGAGGTAGACGGCCATCCCGGCCAGGAACACCTTCCGGCCGCCGAGCACGTCGGCAAGACGGCCGCCGAGCAGCAGCAGACCGGCGAACGCCACCAGGTAGGAGTCCACCACGATCGTGAGCTCGGGGGCAGTGAGCGCCAGTCCCTCGCGGATCGTCGGCCCGGCGAGGTTGACCATGGCGGCGTCCAGGATGACCAGGAACATGGCCGTCGCCACGCCGGCCATCGCCACTCCACGCGGCGCCTTCGGGTGGCCGTCCGCCCTGGGGCGCGTTACTCCGTTGCCCATCACTCGGTCTCCTTCGTTCAGAGCACTGCTCTTGGTTGTTATAAGCTCTAACACAACGGAGCATGTATCACGATCGCGTGCTATGTCAAGATGTGCTTTAAGTGCTAGCGTTGCGGAAGCTCATTCGTGGACGTGGAGTGGAGGTCCGTGATGGCCACAGGACAGCGCCGGAGCTCGATGCGGGAGCGCTTCCGCGAGCAGGTGCGGGAGGACGTCAAGGCCGTCGCCCTCGAGCAATTGGCCGAGGGCGGGGCCCAGACGATCTCGCTCAACGCCATCGCCAAGCGGCTCGGGGTCTCCGGCCCCGCCCTGTACCGCTACTACGCCAATCGCGACGAGTTGCTCAACGAACTAGTGATCGACGCCTACCATGACCTGCGCGACGCGCTGGCCAGCGCGTCCGCCGGCAGCGCCCGCGTCCGCCGCCCCGAGCAGCGGATGCGCGAGTTGGCCCACGCCTACCGCCAATGGGCACGCGAGCATCCGCACCGTTACGAGCTGCTGTTCAGGCCACCGTTCCCCGGCTACGACGCGCACGCCGAGCCGATCGCCGAGGCCGCCTCGACACTCATGCTTCCCGTACTCGACGTCCTGGACGGCAACGAGGACGATGACGTCCAGTACGTCGTGCGCGTGTGGTCACGCATGCACGGCATCGTCAGCCTCGAACTGGGCGGTGCCTACACCGCGATGGACATCGACGCCGACGCGCTGTACGCCGATGAGATGCAAACGATCACTGAACGCTACCACCGCGAGCCTGAGGCTCCGGATGGGGTAGATGTGGTGGTCAACCACGGAGAGGTGCGTGGCGGGGGCGGACCCGGTGATCCTCAAGGGTGATGTTCCCGGGGCTCTTCCGCGCGGCTCAGTGTGTTCATTTTCGGGCGCGGAGTCTGAAAGCGGCGGTTCTGGCTCACGTGGCCAGGGCATCGCGTCCGGCCAGAGGACTGCGGTCTGCCATCTCGTACGCGTGGCGAACACACGGTGTTGGTGCCCGTAACCTATGCGCGTCTCAGACTGCGTCACTCGAAGTGCAACTCCAAGGACACTATGTTCCGATGCCAACCAGAAGGTCGAGCGACTTCGCCACCCCAGGCCTGGTGCGGACGATGAGGGATCCTGCGGCGAGGGCCACCCCGAGGATGTACCCGCCCGCCAGACAGGGGACGAGTTCGGGGCCGCGGCTGACGCCATAGACCTTGACCACGAAGATCGACAGAGTTGGTCCAGCCAGCCCGACCGAGCAAGCTCAACACGATCACCATTTTCCTCCCCATGAAATCCTCTCCTCGGGCCTAGCCTGCGGCGAAGGACAGCAGGGGTGTGTCAGGGGCAGGTCGTCGCGGTGGGCAGCACCGCCATCACGCGGGCAGCGAAGCGCCATGGCGGGCGGTCTCCTCCTGGTGTCCGGACGTCCCGCGCTGGTCTCATTCGCGGCCGGGCTCCTGTTCGCGGGCGGCCGGTGGGACGCCGCGGACGATCGTTTCGGCGGCGTAGCGTAGCCACGTGCCGCCCTCCGAGGCGGGGGATGGGCGGGCGAGGGCGGCGAACAGCACGCCGTCGAGCTGTGCCACCAGCATGCGTGCCGCGTTCTCGGGGTCGGGAACCCCTGCCGCCCGCAAGCCGTCGGTGGCCATGCGGAGGAAGCGTTCGGCGGCGGCGTCGAGTTCGGTGCGGAGCGTGGCGCCGGCGGCGGCGTCGAGGTACAGCGCCATTCTGGCGCGGGTGCGTGTCCTGGCCGGGCCGAGCCAGTGTTCGAGCAGGCCGGTCAGAGTGGCGGCGACCTGTTCTCTGCCGCTCCACGCGCTGGGCGGCAGCCGGACTAGCGAGGCTTCGTCGAGTTCCAGCATGCGCCTCAGCACCGCGTCGAGCAGCGCGCGCCGGGTGCGGAAACAACTGCTGGTGCTTCCTGGCGGCAGTGCGGCCCGGGCGTCGGCGGCGCGATGGGTCAGGGCGCGCATGCCGTGTTCGGCGATGACGTCGATGGCGGCGTCGGCCGCTCGTTGCGCGCGTGTTCTCATCGGTGCCGCTCCACGGTGACCGGCACCCCGTTGAGCACCGCCGTGCCGCTGACCTGGTCGAGATGGGCTGGGTCGGTGAGGGCGTTGACGTTGGCGCCGGGCACCTGGCGGGCGACCGGCAGCTGTACGCCGGGCAGGTCGTGGCCGTAGCCGTGCGGCAGGCTGACCGTGCCGGGCATGAGATCGTGGCCGGTGCCGAGCTGGACGGTCAGTTCCCCCGTGGGTGAGGTCACGGTGACGAGGTCGCCGTCGGCCAGTTCGCGTGCGGCCATGTCTGCGGGATGCATCAGAAGGTGGTGGCGTGGCTTGCCCTTCACCAGCCGGGCGGAGTTGTGCATCCAGGAGTTGTTGCTCCGCAGGTGCCGGCGGCCGATCAGCAGCAGGCCGCCTGGCGGCTCCAGCAGTTCGGCGGCGGCCGCTCGTACGGCCGCGATCAGGGACGGGGGAGCGGCCGGCACGCGTTTGCGCGGCGTCTGCAGCCGCCGGGGCAGGCTGGGCCGCAGCGGGCCCAGGTCCAGCCCATGCGGATGGCGGCGCAGCCTGGCCAGCGACAGACGGTAGGGGCCGGTACGCAGGCCCAGGTCCACGATGCGCTCCGGCCGCATCCGCAGCATGAGAGCGGCCTGCCACGGCCGGGGCCGGATCAGTCGCCCGTACCTGCGGCCCAGCTCGCGGAAGATCTCCCATTCGTGCCGCGCGCCGGGCTGTCGCGGGAAGACGGCCGGCACGTACCGGGCGGTGTCGCGGACGGCGAGCAGGTGGAAGATCAGGTCGTAGTGGTCGCGTTCGAGGGGTTCGGTCGGCGGCAGGATCACGTCGGCGTGGCGCGTGGTCTCGTTGACGTAGAAATCGACGCTGGCCATGAATTCCAGCCCGGCCAGGGCCTCGTCCAGCGCGGGCCCGGCGGGCGTGGACAGCACCGGGTTGCCCGCCACCGTGAGCAGGCCGCGTACCTGGCCGGGCCCCGGCGTGCGGATCTCCTCGGTGAGCACCGCGACGGGCAGTTCGCCACCGAACTCGGGCAGGGCGCGCACCCGGCTGCGCCACCGGCCCTGACGGCCCGGGTCGATCTGCCTGGTCCTGATCGGATCGACGGCCGGCCGGGTGAACAACGTGCCGCCCGGCCGGTCGAGGTTGCCCGTGACGATGTTCAGCAACTGCACGCCCCACTGACACAGCGTGCCGAACCGCTGCGTGGACACCCCCATCCGGCCGTAACAGGCGGCGGACGGGGCGGTGGCGAACCCTCTGGCCACCCGGCGGACGGTGCCGGGCTCGACCCCGCAGACAGCCTCCACCCGTTCGGGGGTGAAGGGTGTGAGGACGTGGCGGACCTCGTCGAGGCCGTCCACGTACGCGGCCGGCCGCGCCAGTCCCTCCTCCAGGATGACCCGTACCATGCCCAGAATCAGCGCCGCGTCGGTGCCTGGCCGGACGAAGTGGTGCTCGCCGCCGAGCCTGGCGGTCTCGGTCCTGCGCGGGTCGAACAGCACCATCGTGCCCCCGCGCGCCAGCAGTGCCCGGATCCTGCGCCCCATGCCCGGCGCCGACATCAGGCTGCCGTTGGACACGGCCGGGTTCGCGCCGAAGACGAGAAAATAGTCGGTGCGATCGAGGTCGGGGATCGGCAGCAGCCACTGGTTGCCGTAGAGCAGCCGCGCCACCACCTGATGCGGAAGCTGGTCGACCGAGCTCGCCGAGAACCGGTTGCGCGTGCCGAGCAGGCTCGCGAACGCCGGCGCGTGCGTCATCGCGCCCAGGCTGTGCGTGACGGGGTTGCCCAGGTAGAGCGCGACCGAGTCCGCGCCGTGCCGTCGTCTGAGCCGCGCGAGTCCGTCCGCGACCAGGTCGAACGCCTCCTCCCACGAGATCTCCCGCCAGCCGTCCGCGGTCCGCCGCACGGGGGCGCGCAAGCGGTCGGGGTCCTCCCGCAGGTCGGCCAGAGCCAGCGCCTTGGGGCAGAGGTGCCCGGCCGACAGGACGTCGTCCTCATCGCCCCGGATGTCGACGACCCGGTCGCCGGAGGTGGTGATACGCAGGCCGCACATCGCCTCGCACAACGTGCACCTGCCGAGCCTGATGGTCTCCTCCATGCTACATTTGTAGCAGCAATCCGCTACAGGTGTAGCAACCGCCCTCGGTGAGTGGAGACGGTCGCTCCAGATGAGCACAGCCACGGAGCCGGATTTTCGTTGGCAGTGCATGTGCCGCTCGCTGAGAACCCGAACAGGATGCCGTGGTTCGCGTCGGGCAACCTCTCCGTCCCTCACACCGACGTGCGAACTCCGCTGTCCGTGCCGGCCCCCACCGCGCCGCCGCCCGGTATCCACCTGGAGTCCGTCTCCACCTACTCGTTCAGCGGAGCCGACAGCATCGGCGTCTACGGCCGCCCCGGCGACGTGCTGCACGGACGACTGCTGACGGCCCTCTACCACGCCAGCGCCGACTGGGCGGCCGCGCAACCGCGCGGGGGCCGCCCACTGCGCGGCGGCCCGGCGGAGGCCGAGATCTGCGGAACGCCCCCGCATCGGTGCATCACTTGGTAGGTCCGGCCGTCCGGCGCCCCGGAACGCGTCTTCTACGGGGTGCTCGGGCTCGGCCTGTCGGACGGCGAGCTCATCCGGGCCGCGAAGGCACTCGTCCAGAACGGTCCGCGGCCGACGATCGGCTCTGGAGATCGAGCGCCAACCTGGTAGGCGGCCGGCCAGCGTGACGCTCGGGCCGCCATCGGTGCCCGGCGGGCGAAGGTGGTTCGCCGTCGCCGAGGTAGTCGATCCGTTCTCGCCCGTCCTCGACGAGCTGGTGTAGAAGTCGCACCTGGAGCCCGAACGACGAACGTTCGGAAACGTGAGACCAGGATCGCTGGTGTCACACGCCTGCTGAGACCGTGGAGCGCACATGTCAAGAAGGCACTGGCCGACGATCCCACCCGATTGAGCGACGAACTCCGCGCCGGCATCGTCTGATCAGAATCGTCCTGGTTCGACCAGGGTGCGTCTGAGGCGCCGCGAGCGCGGGGAAGCGTGGATCACGGCTTCAGCTCGCCGGCCGCGTCGCCGGCTCGGCACTTTCATCGGGGCCGGTCAGGACGTTCCGCGATTCGGTCTCGGCCCAGCTGAAGATGCCGGTCGACATGGTGCTGCGCTCGTGGGCGGCGCGGAGCGCGTAGACCTCGGCGCGCGCGGTGTGGACGGCTCTGTCCTGCGGGGCGGCGTCGCCGGCGAGCTGGGCGAGGTGGCAGGCCAGCCGGTGCTCGCCGGCGCGGGACAGCTCCAGTGCGCGGTCGGCCAACACCTGGGCGCCGCCACTGAGCGCGGCGAGTTCGGTGGCGAGGGCGGCGTCCGTGGCGGGCTTGAGGTGGGCGGGGTTACCGTCGTACCAGCCGGCGAACTGGCGCCATACGTTGCGGACGATGAATTCCGGCTCGTCGTAGAGAGGCTGGAGGTAGTGCAGCGCGGCCAGATCGTCCGGCACCCGCACCCTGTGCAGGGTTTCGACCGGTGTCGCGCCGTCGTTGAGGCAGGCGAGTGTCTGGTCGATGAGGGTCTCCAGGTAGCGGGCGGTGTTCTCCAGAGCCTCGCGTACGCGATCGGCGCCGGCGACGGGGATGCCGTGGCTGCCGAGCATCAGCTCGGCGTCGAGCGAGGCCATCCAGTGGAGAGCGGCGGCCCAGTCGACGGGGTAGCGCTGCACCTTCTGCGGGTTGCCGGCGTTCGGGGAGACACCGAGGAACAGGTCGCCGGGGAAGAGGATCCGCTGCCGGGGGAGCCAGCCGACCACGTGGTCGTCCGTCTCGCCCCGGTGGTGGGTGAGTTCGAGGCGGAGGCCACCGGTCTCGATCGTATGGGCGTCGGAGAAGGTGACGTCCGGTTCCCGGAACTCGGCTGGCCAGACGAGGTGCGGCACGCGGAACTGACGGCGGTTGATGATCGTGTTGTAGCCCTGCGTGTCGGCGTAGCGCCGGAAGCGCGCGAGAACGTTGTCGTGCGCGATCACCTGCGGGCGCGGCACGCCGCGGGCATCGGCGGCGGCGTCGAAGGGGCCCAGCCCGCCGACGTGGTCGACGTGACCGTGGGAGTAGACGGCGTGGGTGACCGGCCCCGAGTCCCAAGCGGTCACCTGCTCGTGCAGCTTGCCGGCGAGCATTTCGACGCCGGTGTCGAAGAGCAGGAGCCCGTGCTCGTGGCGGAGGGCGAAGGCGTGCCCGAAGCCGGGCACCATCAGCACCCCACCGGCGACCTCCTCGGCGTCGGCCATGGTGAGTTCCATCAGGGAGGCCGGCTCGCGCCGGGCGGCCCACATCTCATCGGCCAGCTTGAGGATCGAGGGGGTCATGACGGGTCCTTTCGACAGGGAGCCACCACCCGATGGTCCAGTGCGGGGCCGGTGGCGTACAAGTCCTGCCGCACGGCGAGGCGTACGGCCATGACGGGGAAGGGGGCCGCCGCCGGCAGCGACGGCTTGCATGACAGCGCGCCGACCAGCGTGAGCCAGAGATGACCCAGTGGCACGAGGTGGCTCACCCGCAGCACGGCCCAGGCGCTCACGCTGCGAAAGGCCACGATCGAGGTCGACAGCATCTCCGCCGCGGCCGCCGGCATCAACGAGGCCGCGCCATGACGGAGAAGGGGTGATGGGGTCCGGGCCCCGGCCGTTCGTCGCGCCGTTTTCACATGCCGCTCACCTCTCCACCGGCTGCTCACTGCCTGTGAGGCGATTCAGGGCGGCCTCGCGGAAGGGCGTGAGCAGGGGATTGTCATCGCCTGATCGAGTGGCGAGGGCGACCTGGCCCGGCTTCACGCCCTCCAGGGGGATGCTGGTGAGGCCGGGGTGGAGGGTCTCCGCGCGTAGGCCGGCCGAGACGATGGCCACGGCCTGCCCGGCCGCGACGATTTCGAACTTCTCCTCAGGTGCCTCGACGAGCGGGCCGTCCGGCGCGGGACTGCCGTCCGGTCGCGGGTCGATCCGCCAGTAGGCGTTCCAGGCCCTGTCGGGCAGGCGCGGCAGGGTTTCGTCACCGATGTCGTCGAGGGTCACCTGCTCCTTGCCGGCCAAGTGGTGGTCGTGGGCGACGAGAAGGACCCGCGGCTCGTCGTAGAGCATCGTCACGCTGAGCCCGTCGTCACGGAGCGGCAGCCGGCACACCACCACGTCCACCCGGCGCTCGAGCAGCGCGGCGCGCGGTTCGTTCCAGGCCAGCTGCGCCACGCGTACGTCGGCGCCGGGATGCCGATGACGCAGTTCGCGCACCGCGGGCATCACAGGCACGTTCAGGGTGTGCCCGACCAGGATCCTGCTGGGGCGGGCCGCGGTGCGAGTGGCGGCCACCGCCTGCGCCGATGATCGCAGCAACGCCTTGGCGCGGGGCAGGAACACCTCTCCCGCTTCGGTCAACCGGGTGCCGTGCGGGGTGCGGTCCAGCAGGAGGACGCCGAGCTGCCGCTCCAGGCCGCGGATCTGGCGGCTCAGGGAGGGCTGGGTGATGTGCAGGGCTTCGGCGGCCCGGCCGAAGTGCCTGTGCTCGGCGACGACCGTGAAATAGCGCACTGATCGTAGGTCCAGATCCGGCGCTGATTCGGCCATGCCTGCAGCATAGCCCCGTGGTTGACGTCGGGTGATGCCTCGAACGTATGACGATGCCGCGCAGGCTTTGGACTTCGCGCGCCCGCGCTTCCGACGATGGGACAGCACGGACCCGCCGTTCTGGAGGATGGAGAGCCACATGCCTGAAACGACTCGCCGCGCTGTGCTGGGAACGGCGGCCGGACTGTCAGTTGTCCCGCTCCTGGCGGGTACGGCGAGGTCCGCGTCGATGGCCCCCGACGAGGACGAGATCCTGCAGCAGATGGCCGACGCGTTCGGCCGGCAACTCCGCTCGCCGATCATGCACACGCCGGGGGAGCGGGGCCTCGACTACGAGGACGTTACCTTCCAGGCCGTTGACGGCGTGCCCATCGAGGGCTGGTTCATCCCTGCTCGGGGATCCAGCAAGCTGATCATCGCCAATCACCCGATGGGATTCAGCCGGGCCGGGCTGCCCGGTCAGCTGGAACCGTGGAAGTCGATCTGGAGTTCCAGCGGCAACGACATCGAGGTGGACCTCGTACCCGACTACAAGATCCTTCACGACGCCGGGTACAACGTGCTCGCCTACGACCTGCGCAACTACGGCCTCAGCGGAGCCGCCAACGGCGGCATCGCCTCCAGCGGGATCTTCGAGTCGCGTGACGTCCTCGGCTCGCTGCGGTACGCACGCGAACGCCGGGACACGCGAAGCATGCGGATCGGCCTGTTCAGCCGCTGCCTGGGATGCAGTGCCACGTTTCACGCGATGACCAGGGATCCGCGGGCGTTCGACGGCGTGCGCTGCCTGGTGGGGCCGCAACCGGTCACCATGGAGGTCATCATGGCGCGGCGGCTGGTCATGGCGGGCGTGCCCGCGGACCGCATCGACGAGCTGGAAAGGCGGGTGGTGCTGCAAACCGGCATCCCGTTCGCGGCGCGGCAGCCACAGCAGTGGGCCAAGGGGGTCCGGGTCCCGACGTTTCTCTACCAGGTGCACGACGACATGCTGACCCACCCGAGCGACGTACAGACGATGTTCGACAACATTCCGGTCGCCGACAAGAAACTCCAGTGGATCCGCGGTACCGACCGCCGCTTCGACGGCTACCTGGAGTTCCAGAAGCGCCCACAACCGATGCTGCAGTGGTTCCAGTCCCACATGGGGTCCTGAGAGGGCTCGTCGATTCGGGGCTGGTGGTGGAGGGGCGCGGACCAGCTGGGATGGTCCGCGGTTGCCGGCGGTGGTGAGGTCGGGCTCGGTTGTCAGCACGGCTCCGGACGACGTCGGGGCTCGGCGGTGCGCGTGATGGATGCGAGCAGCGTCAGCTTTTCGGCACTACCGGTGCCCGGGTCCGGGTGGAGGATGACGAGCGTCTGACCTGGCGCGCCGCTGACCCCCAGTCTCTCCCGGTTCAGCCACAGCTCACCGACCTGGGGATGGTCGAGGTGCTTGGGTGCGCCTTCGCACGTGTTGACGTCGTGGCGGGCCCAGAGTCCGCTGAAGCGAGGGCTGAGGAGGGAGAGCTCGCCGACGAGCTCGATGAACCGGGGGTCGTCGGTGTCGGTACCGACGGACTTGCGGAAGCCGGCGACCATCCCCTGCACGGCGTCCTCCCAGTCCGGGAACAGGGCCTGCTCGGCGGGGTCGAGGAACACGTCCCGCAGGCGGTTGCGCCCGGCCACGAGTCGCGGTGACAGAGCGGCCGCCGGTGCGTTGGCGGCCAGGACGTCGAAGTAGCGGCCCTCCACGTACGCGGGCAGATCGAGCGTGCCGACGAGCTTGGCGACGCCCGCGGGAACGGACTCCTTCTTGGGCCGCCGCCGTCGCCGCCGGGGTTCCCCCGCCCCGAGACGGAGCAGGTAGGCCGTCGCGTCGTCATCGAGCCGCAGCACGCGGGCGAGGGACTCGAGGACCTGCGCGGAGGGGTTGCGGTCGCGGCCCTGTTCCAGGCGCAGGTAGTAGTCGGCGCTGATACCGGCGAGCATCGCGACCTCCTCCCGGCGCAGGCCCGGCACCCGGCGTACGCCCACTGAGGAGATGCCGGCCTGTTCAGGAGTGACGAGCTCCCGGCGGGCGCGTACGTAATCGCCCAGCAGGTTGGATTCGTCGCTCATGCCCCCACGGTAATGCGCATGCCTTCGTGCGTGCCTGGTCCCCTCACTCCCAGGATCGCGGGGATCCTGGCTCCGCCGGCGGGCAAGCGGAAGCCTCACCTTCTGACGAAGGCGGCGACACAGGAAGGAGCTACGCCATGTCTACATATTTGCTGGTACACGGGGCCTGGCACAGCGGGCGATGCTGGGAGCGGGTGGTCCCGCTGCTGGCCGTGGCCGGGCACCGGGTGCTCGCGCCGTCGCTGACCGGCTACGGCGACAAGGCGCATCTGCTCGGCCCCGGGGTGGGGCTGGACACACACGTCGACGACGTCGTCGAGCTGATCACAGAGCAGGACCTCACCGACGTGATCCTGGTGGGCCACAGTTACGCCGGGCTGGTCATCTCCTCCGCCGCCAACCGGATCCCGGATCGGATCTCCCATCTGGTCTATCTCGACGCGATGGTCCCAGAGGACGGCGAGAACGCGGTGGACGTGCAGCCGGTGACCCAGGCCCTCATCGACCGCGCCGCGGAGTCCGCGACGCCCTGGCGGATCCCCCCGATGCCCGAGTTGCCGCCGCCCTTGGGCCTGTTCGGGGTGAGCGACCCGGCGGACGTGGCGTGGCTGCGGGCGATGTTGTCGGACCAGCCGGTGCTCTGCCTCCAGCAGCCGGTCCGGCTGGACGACCCCGCCGTGCGTACGATCGCGCGGACGCACATTCACTGCGTGGCCGGCGTGCCGGAGGGCATCGAGCGGCGGCCCGTCCCGGCGATACAGCCCAACGGCAGCCCGGCGCAGGTGTGGGAGCTGGAGACGGGCCACGACTGCATGATCACCATGCCGGCCGAGCTCACCGATCTGCTGCTCAAGCTCGGCTGACGAAGGCCTGGAGCGCCTGCGTGAGCCGGGACGAGAACGGCAGGGGATCGCCGTAGCGGTTCGTGGTCCGGCTCGGATCCTCCTTGAGTACGTGGCTGACTCCGGTCAGACGGACGAGGTCGGTGTCGGCCGGGGCCTTCTCCAGCCCGGCGGCCAGGTGTTCGACCTCGTCGCAGCTGACCTGGATGTCGGCGTCGCTGCAACTCAGCAGGACCGGGGTGCGCGCCTTGAGGCCGGCGGCCAGCTCGGGCGGGTTCAGGCGGTCGGCCTCGGACAGGTACTTCGCGTTCGCCGGGGACAGCAGGTTCGACAGCCCGCCGGGCAGGTTGGCCGGGACCGTTCCGTCGGCACGCAGCGACGCGACTGCCTTCGCCATGGCATCCTCGATCTCGGTCGCCTGCGCCTTGGTGATCAGTCCCGCCTGCAGCTGGGCTCTGATCTGGGCGGTGATCTGAGCGCTGATGACGTCGAGGTACCGGCGGCTCAGCGGTTCGAGCAGTCCGAGGCTGTGCACGGGCGTGGTCGCCTTCGTGGCGAGCAGAAGGGCGAAGAGCGCTCCCTCGCTGTGCCCGATGACCGTGAGCCGCCGTTCGTCAACGCCGGGCCGCCTGGCCAGGAAGCTCAGCGCCGCTGTGGCTTCCCGTTCGAACGCGCCGACACCGACGTCGGCGGCCTTGGACGCGTACGGCCCCAACCCCGTCTTGCCGCTGCCCAGCTTGTCGTAGCGCAGACTTGCCACGCCCTCGACGGAAAGAAGCTCGGCCATCGTCTTCAGGGTGTCCATCCCGCCGAGTTGAGGGGCGTTGCCGTTGCGGTCGGTGGGGCCGCTGCCCGCGATCAGCAGCACTGCCGGGGCGGGTTTCCCTTGGCGGGCCGGATGGCGCCAGGTGCCGTGCACGGTCATTCCGTTGACGGGGAAGCTCACCTCCTCCTCGATGAAGCGGGTGCCCGAGGGGGAGGCGGCGGCCGCGGGGACAGCGGTCGTGGAATCGGCGGGCGTGGCGGCCGTTCCGCATCCGGTCATCGCGAGAGCGAACGCGCACAGGCACGCGCCCAGGCGCGATGAATGGTTGTTCTGTGCATGCGTGAGTGCACGTCTGACCATGGCAGTGTCATTCCGTTTCTTACGTTCTTCAGAGGAGAAGGTCACAGAGTGCTGGGTGGTGTGAGGTAGAACCCGGACACCTTGCCGTCGCGGTCGTAGGAGACGCGGGCGGCCAGGTCGCCCGCTTCGAAGGACAAGGGGACGTTCACCACGGTGTGATCGCCTGCCTGATGGACCGCTGGTTCCCCCATGCCTTCGTATCCGCCTACCGTGCCGATCACCTGCGCCCAGACCGCGGCCAGGCGGGCCGGGCCGAGGTCGGCGGCCATCGTTTCGTCGAAATCGCGGCACGCGTCCTCCCAGCGGGTCTCGATGAGGTCCGCGATCAGGGCGGCCGCACGGTCGGAGGCGTCGGGCATGATTTTCTCGGTCATGGGTGTCCCCGTTCTCGGGTCGAGTGGCCGGCTGAATCGCTGGAACGCCGCCTGCCGGCTGGAGCCCAGCACGTCGCCGATCTCCTGCCAGGTGTGCCCCGCCGTGCGTGCCCTGGCGACCTCGGCCCGCATGGCGTGATCGACGAGACGCGCGAGAGCATGGGCGGCTGCCACCGCGTCCAGCGGGGTGGGCGTGGTGCTCAACTGCTCCATCAGACGCCGCGCGGCTTCCTCCAGGCCCGTTGCCGCCGGTGTTTCCGTTGCCTCGTAAATATGCCCTTGACGAGGCAACGGTGTCAAGCTTTCTTTTACGTGCTCCCGGCGGTCTCGTGCACGCCGCGCCGCGCTGCGGCAGGTCGAGTCGCAGTACTCACGTCTCCTTCCCTGGCCTGACCTGGAAGGAAGTGCCCTTCCGCAGTGTCGGCAGGCCTGGGTGTCGTGCGGTTCCATGCCGATGCTCCCTGATATCGTGCCACTGTCATTGGCACGTAATGCTACGGGAGAACAGCACGAAATACACCTGGCGACCTCGTCCGGGCGTCCGATCCGGCCGGCGCGGTACGTCAGTGCCCGGGTTGCGGGCTCAGGCCCGTCACCGCGAGCCGGAACAGCCGCTCCGCTTTGGCGGCGGGATCGGGATGGTGCTCGGTCGTGGAGACGATCCCGATGATCAGCGCGATCAGGTCGGCGACGGTGACGCCTTCCGTCACCGCGCCGTCCCGTACGGCACGGCGCAGCAGCGGATCGCCCGCCTTCTCCATCATCGCCGAGCAGGTGTTCTCGTACACCGAGCCGGACTCGGCCCCCTCGTACGACAGGGCCGCCGCGAGCCCTCGCGCCGCGACGCAGTAGGAGACGACGTCACCGAGCCAGCTGAGGAGCGCCACGCGGCTGTCGTCCTCGCTCGCGAGTTCGTTCGCGCGGGCGCACAGGGACTCGATCCGCTGGCGGGAGACCGCTTCCAGCAGTGCGCGGCGGGTGGGGAAGTGGCGGCGTACGGTGGCCGAGCCCACTCCCGCCACGCGGGCGATCTGCTCCAGGGAGGCTCCGGCGCCGTGCGCGGCCACCTCCTCCTCGGCCACGGCGAGGATGCGGGCGTGGTTGCGCCGGGCGTCCGCGCGCTGGCGGTCGGGCATGGCGTCATCTCCAGGTTGCTAAGCGGCGGGGCCCGCCGTATCGTATCGCACAGAAAACGGCGGACCCCGCCGTTTATGTCCTAGGGAGTGTCATGCCCGCACCATCCGCGCCCGTTCTGGTCACCGGCGCCACCGGCAAACAGGGCGGGGCCACCGCCCGCGCGCTGCGCGCGGCCGGCGTGCCCGTGCGCGCCCTGGTCCGCGACCCCGCCGCCGACCGGGCCAGAGCCGTCGAAGCGCTCGGCGCCGAACTCGTCACCGGGGACCTCCATGACCGCGAATCGCTGATCCAGGCCGCCAAGGGCGCTCGCGCCGTCTTCTCCGTCCAGATTGCCCCTCTGACCGCCGGCGCTTTCGACTTCGACGCCGAGGTGGCCCAGGCCGTCAACCTCATCGAGGGTGCGAAGGCCGCGGGAGTGCCGCAGTTCGTGCAGACGTCCACCAGCGGCGCCGGCCGCCACACCGAGATGCCCGGCGGGGAGGCGGTGGCGCTCACGCTGAACGCCAAGGCCGCGATCGAGGAGCACGTTCGTACGGCCGGCTTCCCCCACTGGACGATTCTCAAGCCGTCCTATTTCATGGAGAACTTCCTGCCGTCCATGGCGTTCCTGTTCCCGCGCGGCGTCGCGGGCGGCCTGGTGAGTGTGATCAAGCCGCAGACGCGGGTGTCCCTCGTCGCGACCGACGACATCGGCAGGGCGGCCGCCGCGGCCATCACCACGCCGGAGCGCTTCGACAGGGTCTCGCTGGAGCTGGCGAGCGACTATCTGCCGATGACGGAGATCGCCGCGATCCTCTCCCGCGCCCTGGGCACGCCCCTGTCCGCGCCGGACATGACCGAGGAGCAGGCGCTCGCCGCCGGCATGCCGGCGATGGGCGTCTCGCACAAGTGGCTGAACGCGTCCGGTTCGCCGGCCCGTCCCGCGTACGCCAGGGAGTTCGGCCTCTCGCTGACCGGCTTGGAGGAGTGGGCACGGGAGCACCTGCGGCCCGAGGCATGACCCGCTGAGCGGCGGCCTGGCCCTGGCCGGGATCAACGGTGGGAGGCCACGGGGGCGGGGATGCGGTGGCGGCGGATGTGCGCCAGGAACGCCGCCATGTACGCGGACAGGAACCGGTTGGTCAAGGCGACCGTGACCGTTCCCTTCTCGTCGATCAGCCCATGGGTGAACTGGATGTAGGCCTCGGGCTGGCCCATCACCGGCATGTCGGCGAAGGCGAGGATGGTCCTGAGATGTTGCTGGGCGACCGCGGTGGAGATGGAGCCGGGCGAGGTGCCGATCATCGCTGCCGGCTTGCCGTCGAGCACACCGGATCCGCGCGGCCGGCTGGCCCAGTCGATGGCGTTCTTCAGCGCCCCGGGAACGGAACGGTTGTACTCGGGGGTGATGAACAGGAGGGCGTCAACGGATGCGATCGAATCTTTGAACTCCTGGGCTGACGGCGGGTGGCTCGGGTCGAGGTCGCGGTTGTACAGGGGCAGCGCGTCGATCGGGATCTCCACGAGAGCGAGCTCGGCCGGCGCCAGGCGGCACAGCGCGAGCGCGAGCCTTCGGTTGATCGAATCCCGCGAGAGGCTGCCGACGATGTAGCCGACGGTGTGAGTCATGGTGCTCCGTTCGTGGTCAAGGGTCATGGCACGCGCAGCCGGTGGTGTGCCGGTGTCTTCGGCCGCTCCAGTGACGCCGATGGCGCGGTCGCCTGTCGTGGCACTCATCGGGGCACTCATCGGGGCACTCATCGGGGCGGGCCGACGATGATCTGGCCGTGGGCGTCGGCCGCGGCGGCCAGTACGTCCTTGGAGAGCTCGAAGTTCTCGGGTCTCGGCGTGGACAGGTCGCGTCCGCCTTGCCGGAACATGTCCTCGATGCCGGCAGGTGTGGCGATCAGCAGCAGGTCGGCGCGCTCGGAGGTGACGCGGTAGCCGTGCGGGATGTTGCGGGGCAGGTAGACGATGCCGCCTTCGGACAGTTCCAGCTCCTCCTCGCCGACCCAGAGCCGGGCGGTGCCCTTGATCAGCATGAAGACTTCGTCTTCACGGGTGTGCAGGTGGAACGGCGGAGCCTCGCCCTTGGGAGCGTCGAACCGCCCGACGGTGAGCTGCCCGCCGGTGGCGGCGGCGTCCAGCAGGACGGAGAAGGTGCTCCCGTCCAGCCATTCCAGCTGCTGTTGCTGCTCGGGCTGGGCCAGGTACGGAATGCTCATGGGTTCTCCCTCAGGTCAGGAAGGCGGTCAGGTGCCGGGCGAGGTCGTCGGGGCGTTCGTCGGGAACGAAGTGGCCGCTGTCCTCGACGACCGCCGAGGTCAGGTGCGGTGCGATCGGGCGCAGGGCCTCGGCCAGCCGGGCGCCCGCGTTGTGCTCGCCGCCGACGGTCAGCACCGGCATCGGCAGGCCGCCCCCGCCCTCGGCCCAGGCCCGGTTCGTCCGCCCGTCCTCAAGCAGGGTGCGGTAGTGGCCGAAGCTCGCGCGCAGAGCCTCACGCCCGGTATAGGAGGCGGTGATGGCGGTGATCTCCTCCGGCGGGAACGCGCCGGTCACGTGGGCCAGCCGGTTGAACCACCACGTGAGAAAGGCGTGCTCGGCGCCCTCCAGGATGACTTCCGGCACGTCGGGCGTCATGAACAGACCGAAGTGGAAGGAGCCGCCCGTGGCGGGGTTCATCGCGCGTTCCAGCCCGAATCCGGGGACAGCCAGCTCCACCAGGGCGAGCCTCGCGACCTCCTGCGGATGGCGGCGGGCGTAGGCGAAGGCGACCATGCCGCCGATGTCGTGCCCGACCAGGCGCACCTCGCCGGTGACGCCGAGCCGGTGCAGCAGGGCGCGCATGTCCTCGGCCTGGCCGTCCTTGTCGTAGCCGTCGTGGGCGTGGCTGCTGTGGCCGAGGCCGCGCAGATCGGGCGCGATGACCCGGTATCCGTGCTGGGCGAGGATCGGCATGACGTGCCGCCAGGCCCGCCAGGTCTGGGGCCAGCCGTGCAGCAGGAGCACCGGTGCGCCCGAGCCGCCGATCACCGCGTGCAGGGTGATGCCGTTGGTGGTGACGGCGGTGTGCTCGAACCCGTCGGGCGCCTGGCCGTACGGCGTGCTCATGATGCCGCCGTGTCGTCGGGTGTGAACGGGACCATCGTGGTTCCTCTCGCCGCGGGTGGGGCGTCGCGCCCGGCCCGGAACAATCGTGTGGCTAGCCACACGAACTGTACGCGCAGATTTACGTGGCTGGCAACATAAGTTAGGGTTCGGGTGGGCCGCCACAGCTCCGAGGAGATCAACGCCGTGACGAACACGAAGCCACCACACGCTGCCCGCGCCGGACGCCTGAGCTTCGCCGTCTTCGCGCTGGCGCGGGCCCACCGGGCGACGGCCGCGGCCATGCTCCGTGCCCTCGGCCTGCATCCCGGCCAGGAGTTGCTCCTGATGCAGCTGTTCGAAAGGGACGGCCAGACGCAGTCCGAGTTGCTGGACAGCGTCGGCCTGGACCACTCCACCGTGTCGAAGTCACTGCGCCGGATGCAGGAAGCCGGCCTCGTCACCCGCCGGCCCAACGAGGACGACCGGCGGGTGCTCAACGTCTGGCTCACCCACGGCGGCCGGGCGATGCGTGAACCCATCGAGGCCATGTGGGCCACCCTGGAGGAGGTGTCCACTCGAGACCTGGACGAAGAGGCGATCGCCTCATTCATCGCCACCGCTCGCACGATCGAGAGATCGGTCGGCCACCACGGCCGGAAGGAGGCCTCGCGGGAAACGCGGGGCACCACCTGAACGAAGCCGGCCCCGCGCGACGGCGTCAAGGCTCACCGTGTGACCCCCGAACATGGCGCGGCAGGTCCCTTGCCGGAACGCCGGCGACCGTCGACGAACCACGACATGCGGCGGACAACGCGCGCACATCCTGGACCGACCCCGGTGCGTGATGAAAGAGCCACGCACGATCCCACCCCAGGACGTTCGTCGGGCCGCTCGCCCCCGCCGGGGAACTGCGCTGGCAGAAGCTCAGCTCGGGCCGCTTCGCGGCACGCGAGGTCGAGGTGGTGGACGTGTGGGTCGCCCGGGCCAGGGAGATCGCGGTCGGCGACCGGGGTCCGGACCGGCGAGGGCGCCACCGCGACCGACCTGGAAGTGGTCGGCCTCGTCGAGTCGCCCTCCGCCTCGGCCCAGGCCTCGATGTACGTCACCTGGCCCAACTGCTCGGCACCGTGCTCGGGGTCGCGTTCGCCTGGGCCGGTCACGAGACGATCGCGCGGGCGGCTCTCGACCACGCCGCCCTACGGGTGCCCTGGCCGTCACTCGGCGTCGTCGTCCTCATCGCCGCCCAGGCCGGGTCCTCGCCGCTGTCCTCCGTCATGCCGGGCCGCCCGGGTGACTCCGGCGGCCGGGCTGTCCCTCGACTGAACCCGCGGCTGCCGGCTTCGCGCCGAGGCCGGCCGGGAGGTGTCCATCAGCACCGGGTCGCCGACCGTCGGATCGGCCCGAAAGCCTCCTTGCTCCAGCCACATCGTCCCGGTGCACACGATCGCCACCCACCACTGATCCCGATCCGACCGGCGGATCAAGCGCACCATCCCTCGAAACGGCCGGCAGGAGACGGATACGAGCTGCGCGCCGGCCCAGGTGTGGGCACGATCGCCGGACCTGAGGCAGACGGTCGCGACGATCGGGCCCACCACCACATCCGGGGTCAGGTCAGGGGACGCCAGGGGCCGTGCGGGTTGCCCGGCTCCTGGTTGCGGGTCCACCACGCGGCCTCGTACCGCTGCCCGCGGTGCTCCACCACGTCACCGGCCTCGAAGACACGGGTCGGTGTCCAGACGGCGGTGCCGTCGCCGGTCGCGGCGATCTCCTGCCACGGCCCGTTCGGGTCGCCCGGCTCCTGGTCGCGGGTCCACCACGCCGCCCGCCAGACGGCGCCGCGGTAGGTCACCTCGTGGCCCGCCGTGTACACGGTCGCGGCGTCCCACGCGGGCTGCGCCGGCGACCCCGCCACGGTGAAGGTGCTGACGGCGCTGCGGGTCACGTGCCCCGCGGCGTCGCGCAGCTCGACGTACCACTCGTAGGAGCCGCCGCCCCCGAGGTCGTCCAGCACCACCGAGACCTGCTCGGCGCCGACCGCCGTCCGCACGTCCCCGACCTGCTGCCGCGCGCCGGCCGCGAAGGTGAGCGACTCGGCCGTGAGAGTGCGCGTCGTGCTGCCGCCCAGGTCGATCTCCAGGGCGAAGTTCTCCGTGTCCGCGCCGTGGAAACCGGGGATCGCGCCCTTGGGAACCTCGTGGTGCCAGTTCCCGTCGGACGTCGCCCTGCCCAGCAGGGGCGACCAGGTGTTGAAGTACATCAGGTCGTTCTCGGCGTCGACGCTGATGTGCTTGAGGTACTCCTGCCCGCCGTAGACCCGCGACTGGTAGTCGGTCAGTACGCCGTACGCACGGTTGCCGCCCGCCGTCTCCCGGGAGGCGACGCCGGTGCCCGCGATGTGGCCGCCCAGCACCAGTTCGACGTTCGGGTACGGATCGACCAGTTCCCTGGTGACGTTGTCGTTCGACCAGCCGTTGACGCTCTGGTTCACCGAGTTGTGGTTGGCGAGGATCACCGCGTGGTCGGGGTGATCCTCGATCACCTTCTTCGCCCAGGCCAGTCCGGGGTCGCCGGCGTTGTCCGCGGAGAAGAAGCCGACGGTGAGCAGCAGGAGCTTCGCCCCCTCGATCTCGGCCGTGTAGTAGTAGTTGTCGATGTCGTCGCTGCCCCCGAACCGCCAGGGGCTGCCTTCGAGACTCTTCTCGAACCGCTCCATCGGGAAATACTTCGGCAGCATGACCCGGCCGTTGCGCGCGTCGGAGTAGTCGTGGTTGCCCCACGAGATCATGTAAGGCAGGTCCGCGTCCTCCAGGGCTCGCGCCGACGGCTCGGCGTTCACCCACTGGTACTCCTGCGACAGGTACTCCCGGTTGACCCAGTCGCCCGCCTGCAGCACCAGCTTGGTCTTGCGCTTGTCCGCGACGTCGGCGACGTACCGGAACTGGTGCGTCATGAGATCGGGCGTCGCCTGCGCGTAGAGCTGGGAGTCCGGCACGTGGTCGAACGCCCAGTCGTACCGGTCGGCGGTGGGCGGCGCCTCGATGTCGTCGCCCTCCTGTCCCGGCAGCGTGGTCAGGCCGCGCCAGACCAGCAGGTGCAGCTTCCCGCCGGCGACGGCGTTCTCGCCGGCGCGGGCGGTCACGTCCAGCTGGACGGCGGCGCCGGACGGGTCAGAACCGGAGTCCTTCATGAGCCAGCGGCCGGCCGCGTGGTCGTACACGTGGGCCGAGACGGTGCGCTCGTCCCCTGAGCCCGTCCAGGTCAGGTGGAACTCCTGCTGCTCCGCCTGCTCGCCGGTCAGCGAGATCTCATAGATCTGGTACGGGTTCTCGTTCGTGCCCACCGTCTTCGGCAGCAGTTTCCCGCTGACGGTGCCGCTGCCGGGGGTCAGCGCGTCGGGCAACCGGTCAGGGGTGGTCCCGCTGCGCACCACGACGTTCGACTCGTCGAGCGGGACGGCCGGGCCGGCGTAGAACCTGGCCTCGACCCGTTCGCGGTCCTTGGTCCGCGGCGTCGCGCTCAGCGTGACGCCGGCGTCCGGCCCGGAGGCCGAGGAGGCGTCGTCGCTCACCTTCGGCGCGGCGGGCGCCACGGTGTCCTTGACCGTGAGCGGCACCTCGACCGGCTTGGCCACGTCGCCGGCCTTGCCTCCCGGACCTTCGGTGGCGCTCACCGTGAGCGTCTGCTCGCCGGTGGCGTTCACGGGCACGCGGACCGTGAACGCCCCGGCGTCGACCTGCTCGGTGTGCACCTGCTCGCCGGCGACCTGCGCGGTGAGCACCGCGCGCCGGCTGACCGTGCCGGTCACCTCGACCAGGCCGGCTTCCAGCGTGCCGCCCGGCCGCGGGGTTCCGACCATCAGGGTCAGGCGCTCGTCCGCCCGCTCGACCCGCTCGCCGAAGCTCACGGCGTCGCCGAACAGGTTCGCGTACCGGAATGCCTCGAAGGCGGGCGTGAACGCCACGCCCGCGATCTGCACCTCGTCGACCACGCCGCGGAACGGCGACCTGAGGCTGCCGTCGTTCGTGTAGTAGTCGCCGACCGTCGTCTGCACGGCCGGATCGGAGAACGTGCTGCGGTACTCGACCATCTGGCTGTGCACCTCGCGGCCGTCGACGAACACCGAGTACGTCATGCCGTCGTAGGTCTGGGTGACCAGGTGCGGCCCGCCGTCGGCGGCGAAGCCGAACCGGTGGGTCAGGTCGGCGTCGGCGAACTCGAAGCTGTTGCCCGCCAGGCGCGTGCCGACCTGGCCATCCTCCGGCCGGATGCCCTGCCAGAAGGTGTGCCGCCCGTCGCCGGTCGCGCTCTCCTTCGCGACCACGGGCGCCGCCGAGCCCAGCGCGGCCAGGTCCTCCTCGGTGAGCGCGTACACGCCGCTGATCGTGATGCGGTCGTACCCGCCGCCGACGTCGCCCGGGTACTGCAGGCGCGAACCCGCGAACCGCGTCTGGCCGGTGCCCCGCTCCGAGACGGCGGTGGCCAGACCGTCGCCCACCACGAGCCCGGCCTGCCGGCCCGTGGAGTCGGTGCGGCGCTCGCCGCTCGCGGTGTCTCCGCCGAAGTGCTCGACCAGGGAGTACGCCTCGCCCCACACGGCCGTGGGGTCGTTGCCGGGCGCCTTGCCGCCGAAGTAGGCCCACACCTGCCGTGCCGACCTGGCGGGCAGGCTCGGCATCCGGACCCACACCGTCGAGGTCTTTCCCGGCTGCCAGGTCTCCACCTCGAACGGCACGGGCGCGCCGTCGGCGGCGAAGAAGGCGAGCTCGTCCCGCCCGACGTCGGGCGCCGACGGGATGCGGAGCTGCACCGGCGTGCCCGTGAAGTCCGACGCGGTGTCGTTGCGCACGGTGACCGCCTGGCGGGCGGTCGCGTCCGGATCGGCCCAGGCCACGGTCTTGCCGTCCGTGGACACCAGGCCGCGCAGCTCGCGCAGCCGCCGCTCGGCGGCCTCCAGGCGCGGCAGCCCGGTCAGGGCGCCGCGCTGCGCCTCGGTGAGCGCGTCGACGGCGTCGCGCGCCGCGCCCACAGCCTTGGCGTCCTCCAGCGTGACGTCGCCGGCGTCGGGCAGTTCGGCGATTCCGGCGGCGACAGGGGAGATCGCGCGGTCGATGCCGAAGCCCTCGAAAAGGCGCGGCACGCCCCGGTCGCGGATGTCGTAGACGTTCACCGTGAGGCGGTCGGCGGTGACGGTCACGGCCGTGAAGTTCTCGCCCGCCTGCTCACCGGTACGGTCGAACAACCGCAGGTACGGCTCCAGGTCCACTCCCTGCGGGTCGGTGGCCTGCGTGTAGTGCTTGGCGCCGGCGGTGTTCGGCAGGAAGTAGATGCTGCCCTCGGGATCGACCGCGTACTCGATGCGCTTGCCGTTGCGGACCTCGGTGATCCTGGTGGTCTTGACCGGGCGGGCGCCCTCCACCCCCTCGGGGTCGGCGGCCAGCACCTTGGACCGGCTCATCACGTGGTCGTGGCCCTGCAGCACCAGGTCGATGTCGAGCTCGTCGATCACCGGCACGAGGGTGCGGCGCATCGCCATGACGTCCTCGTCGTCCAGGTGGTTCGCCGTCGTGTAGGTGCCCTTGTGCATGGCCAGGACCAGCCACCGGGCGCCCGCGGCGCGCGCGGCCTGGGCGTCGGCCCGCAGCCAGTCGAGCTGCTCCTTGGAGATGCCCTCGGCGCCGCCCTCGTTGGTGTTGAGCACCATGAAGTGCGCCCGGTTGTAGGTGTAGGAGTAGTACACGCCGTCGCCCCGGTCCTGGTCCTGCGGGCCCTCCAACGTGAAGTGGTCGGCGAACGCGTTCGCGGCCGCGTCGTGGTTGCCCGACGCCGGCGCGAGCGTCGTGCTCAGCAGGCTCGGCCGGGCGGAGTCGAGCAGGTCCTTCCAGTCCTGCTCACGGCCGCCGTCCTCGACCACGTCGCCGTTGTGCATGACGAACTCCGCGTCCGGCACGTGCTTGAGCGCCTTGGCGATGGTCTGCGCCGAGAGCTGCGCCTCGGCCAGGTTCTGCGACTGCGTGTCGGTCAGGTCGACGAACGTGAAGTCCTCGTCCCCGCCGTCCGCCGTGACGAACGTGCCGGTGGCGCTCCACACCTGCTCGGCCGCGTCGCCCACGCGGTAGTAGTAGGTGGTGCCCGGCCGCAGGTCACGGGCGACGGCGCGGTAGAAGGTCTCCCCGTCCTCGCTCTCCTCGCGCTCCGCCTCGACCGTCACCGTGGCCGAGCCCTCGGGGAACTCGCGGTCCGTGCTCAGCACGGCGACGGCGCTGCCCGTGTCCAGCGTCGAGTACCAGGTGAAGGCGCGCCGCGTGCCCGGGTCGCCGTAGAAGGTGGTGGTGATCCGGTTCGGCGCCTCGTCCGAGGAGACGTACTTCGGCACGGGATGGCCGAGCTCGGCGTCCCAGCTCCACTGGCCGGCGAAGTCCCAGCCGAGGGCGGTGTAGGTGGCCTGACGGGCGAGCGTGTCGGCCGTCGAGTCGGTTCCGTGCTGGTTCTTGGTGCCGGGCCCGGAGACCGTCCGGCCGCCGATGGCGATCTCACTGCTCGCGAGGTTGTCCTGCGCGGCCCAGCCGTCGTACCCGGTGTAGCCGACGATTCGGCCGGCGAACCCGTCGATCCTGCCCGTGTAGGCGATCGTGCCGGACAGCGCGACGTTGCCGGTGAACACGCTGCCCGCGCCCGGGTTGCCCGGGTAGGCCACGACGTACGCGGCGTCGATGCCGCGGGTGCCGTTCGCGCCGCCGTCGGCCGCCACCGTGAGGTCCGCGTCGACGAGGTTGTCGCGGACCGTCACGCCGTTGTTCGTGTACGACACGAGGCCCGCCGGCATCCGCTGCGCGCTGATCGTGGCGCGCACCCAGTTGCCGGTGACAGAGCCGCCGCGCAGCTCGGCCACCAGGCCCGCCACCTTCTCGGCGCCGGTGGCCTTCAGGTCGGCGTCGCGCACGGTGTTGCCCGTCAGGGTCGCGTCGGTGGCGACGACGGCGAGCCCGGCCACGAACCCGGCGCGTGTGCCGCCGTCAGCCTTGACGCCCGCCAGGGTGAGCCCGCGGATGGTGCCGCCGTCGAGCCGCCGTACGAGGCCGAGCCGGTCGGCCTCGCCGCCGGCGCTCTCCTGCGGGGCGTAGACCAGGCCGCTGACCGTGTGCCCGGCGCCGTCCAGCACGCCCTCGAAGCGGTTGATGCCGCCGAACGGCTCACGCCCGGCGAAGTCGAGGTCGGCGGTCAGGACGAAGTGCCGCTCGCCGGTGTAGCGCGCGTTGCCCGCGTTGAGCTGGGCGGTGAGCAGCTCCAGGTCCTCGGCGGAGCCGATCTCGTACGGCTGCTCCGGGGTGCCGCCGCCGAACAGCCCCGGGGTGTAGCGCGGCACCGGGTGGCCCAGCGCGTCGTCCCAGCGCCAGGCGTTGACGAAGTCCCAGCCCAGGCCCTCGTACGTCGCCTGCTGGGCGAGCTGCTCGTCCGTGGCGTCCGTGCCGTGCTGGTTCTTGGTGCCGGGCCCGGTGACCGGGTCGCCGCCGATGGTGATCGCGGCGTTGGCCAGGTTGTTCTCGGCCGTCCAGCCGTCGTAGCCGGTGTAGCCGATGACGCGGCCGACGAACCCGTCGACCTTGCCCTCATAAGCGATCGAGCCGGACAGCGCGACGTTGCCGGCGAACGTGGAGCCGTTGGGCGTGCCCGGGTAGCCGGCGATGAGCCCCGCGTCGTTGCCGCGCGTGCCGCCGTCCCCGCCCGGCACGACCATTGTCAGGTCGGCCGCCACCAGATTGTTCCGGACCTGGGAGTCCTGGTTGACGTAGGCGGCGATGCCGGCGGGCATCTCGCCCGCGCTCAGTGAGCCGGTCACGAGGTTGTCCTCGGCGGTCCCGTTGTGCAGCTCGGCGACGATGCCGCCCACCTTCTCGGCGCTGTTCGCCGTGAGCTGCGCGCCGGTCACGGCGTTGCCCGTCAGGGTGGCGTCGGTGGCCACGACGGCGACGGCGCCGATCCAGCCGCCGGTGCTCGTCCCGGCGTCGGCCCGCACACCGGCGAGGGTGAGGTTCCTGACCGTGCCGCCGTCCAGCCGGCGGACCAGGCCCAGGCGATCGGCCTCGCCGTCCGCGGACGCCTCCCGTACGAACCGGATGTCGCTGATTGTGTGACCCGCGCCCTCCAACATGCCCGTGAAGGAGTTGATGCCGCCGAACTCGCCGCCGCCGAAGTCGATGTCGGCGGTCAGCCGGTAGGCCGCGCCGCCGTGACCGCGCGGGTCCCCGTTGATCGCGGCGGCGACGGTGCGCAGGTCGTCGGCCGAGTCGATCTGGTACGGGTCGCGGGGCGTGCCGGCGCCGTCGATCCCGGGCAGCGGCTGCGCCGCGTGGGCGGTGGGCGCTCCCGCTCCGAGGGCGAAGGCCAGCACGACGGCGAGCACGGTGGTGATGCCGAGGGTGTGGGTGCGTAACAGGACGTGGGAAGGCATGCGGCGAGTCCATCGATCTTCGATGAAGGACTTCCGGCCGGACGGTGAAGCCATGATGAACATCATGATCCGTAGCGTGGTGACCAGCCAGGGCCCCCGCACGGGGCCCGCACGGGGGGCTGGCACGGGCCCGCACGGAGGGCCGCGCGGGGGCCCGCTGGAGCGCAGGCGTGCGGGCACCCCGCCGATCCCTGAATTGGTCCTGAATCAGCCTGTGGAATCGGCCCTTATCGCGTGTACCGATTCTGGTCAGGCTGAGGGCATGACAACGACGACGACCCGCTTCGACGGCCGGCTCCTCACCCCCGGCGACGCCGGCTACGACGCCGCCCGTACCGTCTGGAACGCCATGGTCGACCGGCGGCCCCGCATGATCGTCCGTGCGGCCGGCGTGGCCGACGTGGTCGCCGCCGTACGGCTGGCCCGCGAACTGGACCTGGAGATCGGCGTGCGCTGCGGCGGCCACAACGTCGCCGGGTTCGCCGTGCCGGACGACGGTCTGATGATCGACCTGACGCCCATGGGCGGCGTGCGCGTCGACCCGGTCCGCCGCCGGGCGCGGGTGCAGGGCGGCGCGCTGCTCGGCGCGCTGGACCGGGCCGCCCAGGCGTACGGCCTGGCCACCACCGCCGGCAACGTCTCCCACACCGGCGTCGGCGGGCTCACCCTCGGCGGCGGCATGGGCTGGCTGGCCCGCCGGTACGGCCTGGCCTGCGACAACGTTGTCTCCTGCACGATGGTCACCGCCGAAGGGGACGTGCTGACCGCGAGCCGCACCGAGAACCCCGACCTGTTCTGGGGACTGCGCGGCGGCGGCGGCAACTTCGGCATCGTCACCGAGTTCGAGTTCCGGCTGCATCGCACCGGCACGCGGACGCTGGTCGCCGAGTTCGACTTCCGCGCCGAGGACGCCGTGCCGGTTCTCGAAGGCTGGCGCGACCTGAACGCCGTGGCCCCCCGGCAGGCGACCTTCACCGCCGAGGTCGGCGACGGTCCGGCCGGCCCGGTCGCCACCGTGGGGTTCGTGTGGGTGGGCGACCCGGCCGAGGGCCGCCGGCTGCTGCCCGCGATGCGGGCGCTTGGACGTCCGATCGCCTCGCGCGTCACCACGCCGTCGTACCTCGAACTCCAGCGGCGCGACGACTCCACCGGCGGGCACACCTTCCGCCGCTACTCCAAGGCGCACTACCTGCGGCGCTTCCCCACCGAGGCGATCGAGGCGTTCCTGCTGCGGGGCGGCGCCGACCTGAGCGGGAGCCGGCACCTGCCCGGCGCCGGCCTGCAGGCGCACGGCGGCGCGATCGCCGAGGTGCCGGACGACGACGCCGCCTTCAGCCACCGCGGCACGATGTTCGAGTACGGGGCCGGCGCCCGCTGGAGCGACCCCGCCGAGGACGACGCCAGGATGGCCGCCGCCCGTGCCGCCGGCGCGGCGCTCGAGCCGTACGCGAGCGGGGTGTACGTCAACTCGCTGACGGCCGACGAACTGGCCGACGCGCGGCGCGGTGTGGGGCGGGCGTACCCGGCCGCGAAGCTCGCCCGGCTGACCGCGTTGAAGACGGCCTACGACCCGGCCAACGTGTTCCACCTGAACCAGAACATCCGGCCGGCCGTACGGGATCAGGGACCCCGTACCTCCCGGATGGCCGTCGCCAGCAGCGCGACGCCCTCGGCGATGGCCCGCTCGCCGAGGACGGCGTAACCGAAGATCAGCCCGCCGGGACCGGAGCCGGCGAGCCGGTAGGGAGCCAGACCGTGGACGCGGACCCCGTGCCGGGCGGCGGCCGCCACCACCGCCGGCTCGTCGAGGCCGGGCGGGAGCCAGGCGACCACGTGCTGCCCGGCGGCGACCCCGGCGGGCTCCAGGTCGGGCAGGTGAGTGCGCAAGGCGTCCAGCAGCGCGTCGCGGCGACGGCGGTACACCGGACGCATCCGGCGCAGGTGGCGGTCGAACTCCCCACGGGCGAGGAAGTCGGCGAACGTCAGCTGGTCGATGACCGGCGAGCCGCGGTCGGCCAGCAGCTTCGCCGCGGAGACGTCGGCGACCAGGTGGGCGGGCACGACCAGCCAGCCGAGGCGCAACCCCGGCGCGAGCGTCTTGCTGGCCGTGCCGCAGTAGACGACGTGATCGGGCGCCAGACCCTGCATGGCGCCCACCGGCGACCGGTCGTAGCGGTATTCCGCGTCGTAGTCGTCCTCGATCACGAGCGCGCCGCGGCGCTTCGCCCAGCCGATCACCCGGGCCCGCGCCGCGGCCGGCAGGACTCCGCCGGTGGGCCACTGGTGCGAGGGCGTGAGCACGACCGCGTCGGCCCCGGCCCGGTCGAGGGCGTCGACCCGGACGCCGTCCCGGCCCACCGGGACGCCGACCACGTCCAGGCCGGCGCGCGTGGCCAGCATCCGGGCGTCGTCGTCGGGGGAGGGATCCTCCACGGCGATCCGCCTGGCGCCCCGGCGGGCGAGCACCTCGATCAGCAGGGAGATGCCCTGCGCGTAGCCGTTGCAGATCACCACGTCGCCCGGGGCGCAGGACGTGCCGCGTACCCGGTTGAGGTAGTCGCACAGGGCCTGGTGCAGCTCCGGCGCGCCACGCCCGTCGAGGTAGGCGAGCCGGTCGTTGGGCGTGGTGGTGAGCACCGTACGGACCGAGCGCAGCCAGGCGGCCCGCGGGAACTGCGACACGTCGGTGCGCCCGTACCCGAAGTCGACCCTGACGGGTACGTCGCGCGCGGCCGGCCGCTGCGCCGGGCCCGCCGGGCCCGCCGGGCCCGTCGGGCCCGCTGGGCCCGCGCCGGCGGGGACCGGCGGCATCGACGCGGAGACCTGCGTGTAACCGCCCGGACGGCTGGTGAGGTAGCCCTCGGCGACGAGCTGCTGGTAGGCCTCCACGACCACCCCGCGGGACACCCCGAGCCCGGCGGCGAGGGTGCGGGTGGGCGGCAGCGACGTGCCCGCGCGCAGCCGGCCGGCCCGGACGTCCGCGCGGATGGACGCCTCGATCTGCCGGTGCAGCGCCACCCCGGCGTCGCGGTCCAGCTCGATGAGCAGGTCCTCAGCCGGTCCCGGACTGGTCCTCGATCGGCCCACAGGACGGACTCTAGCGGTGCGCACCGATTCCCGCCGCGCTCTCCTTCGGCATCGGGCGCCGGTCGGTGCTAGCCGAAGATGATCGGGGACACTCCACCCAGCGTGGCTACTCCCACCGTCAGCCCCACGAGCAGCGCCGCCGCCTTTGTCTTGCCCGAACGGCGTGCCAGGACGATCGCGGCAGCTCCCCCCAGGATTGATGCGGCAACAACGATCGCCGCTTTGATGATCGTAATGAGCGAGATATCCATCGAACCTCCAATGGCCGAGGTCATGCGAAATGACCCGTGGGTGCTGTTTCTGTGGATCTATCTATCGCGGCGCAGGGCTGAAGGCAGGGGTGATCATCGTTTCGGGCCAAAGTGGATCATGATGGCGTGACTTGAAACGACATGAAACAGTGTTGAGCAATATGAGCAGGGCTCTAGTTCCCTGCTGATGCGCATGAGGCATGAGAGCGTCCAGAACACTCGTGATGTACGAGACAATTGGGGTCTCGTCAACGGTGACGGACTACGGGTGGTGATGCGCCAGGTGGACGCTCCATCGTCCAGCGCTGCCCTCGGCAGGCTGAGTGCGGAACTTCGCAAGGTGCACATAAAGGCGGGTAAGCCGTCATATAGGTGCATGGTCAACGCCTGGCCGCAGGCTGGAGAGATGAGCGTGGCCTCGATCACCCGGCTGCTGAACAGCAAAGGCGTCGGGTTTCCGCGTTGGAAGACGGTGGCGGATTTCGTCCAAGTGTGCCGGGAAGCCCTTTCCGATACAGGGGTGAACCCGGACACCGAGATCGGCACCATGGAGTTGTGGCACACCATCTGGAAGCAGCTCAACGATGTTCATCTGGGAAACGCGGAGATGCATTCCATCGTTCTCGACGGTGAAGACCTGTCCACGGACCTGGACTCCGCCGAGTCGCGTGTCCATGGCCGCTCCATAGGCCATGTGCCACGACATGCGTCCGACGGAAGGTTGTGTTCCACGCTCGACGAAATTCTTTTCAAGCGCTGGTTCGGATATCGCGGAACGGAGCTGCTGGACTGGGCCGAGAGGGGGCAACCACTGGCGGCTTTCGAACTGGGCATTCTGCTGACCCTTCGCGGACTGCTCCCGGAGGGGTCACTGTTCGTCAGGCGAGCTGCCTCGCTGGACCCGCGGCTGGAGCTCAACCTGCGGCTCGATCCGGCAGACAAGTTGTACGGGCGCATTCCCTCGGACATCTGTCACCGTGTGGGCATCGGCTATGCCTACGAAGGGCTGACGGACGCGGCGCAAGAATGGCACGACTATGCGAGATCGCTGAACGGAATACCGATGATCGGCGTCCTTTCACCGCCAGGGCGGCATGCGGTTCCCGCCGATGTCCTCGACCTTCAGCCGGTCCGGCACGCACCGCTCGACCCCAACGAAGTCCTTGAGGTGGACACGGCCTACCACGAGGTCTATGGCTGGACGCCGGAGCCGAAAGAGGACCGCGAAATCCTTTCGATGCCGCTCTCGCCTCTTTCTGACGCGGAGCTGTTCATGTCCTCCGCACCCGAACAACACTCGTCGCAGGACGACGACTCCGAGTCCCCCGAACCTGATGGTCGGCAGCCGCGGACAGCGCCGGCGGAGAGCGTCCATCCGCCGGCGAGGTAGTTCACAGCGCTCCGCGTCCGTCCTCACCGATCCCAGCGAGACCGACCACCTCACCGACGGAACCCCGGCGGGACGGGCGGCCTCATCGACCGGTTCGCCGACGTGCTGCTCGCCGGCGGGCTCACCACCGTCGCATGCCTGCCGGCCGTCACGCCCCCGGCCGCGTTGGTGCCGCGTTGGCCGCCGCTTCGGCGATCGCGTTCGCCACTCGAAGCGCCGCACCGACTGTCGGCACGAGAAGGGCTGCTCCGCTCAGCCGGAAACCCGCGCGGCACCGTCCTGCTCGCCGGCGTCGTGCTGCCGGCCGCGCTGCTCGCCTGATCGATCCTGCTGCTGATCCCGGTGCTCCTGGCCCGCCGGTGATCGCCGGTGCCGTCGTGGACCTCTGCTCCACCGCTGTGACCGGCGGCGAGACCGGCGGCGAGACCGGGGGCGAGACCGGGGGCGAGACCGGGGGCGTGAGCGGCCCTTGATACTGGCTGGCGGTGTCTGAGCGGGTGGTCTGCCGTAGTCAGGCGGTCCTGCGCAGCCAGAGTGTGTGCGCGGGCCAGGCCGCCGCGGCGCCGGCCGCGTACCAGAAGAGGTCGGGCGGGTTGAACGTGCTGCCCAGCAGCGGACGCAGCACGGCCGGGATCGTCCAGAGCTGGGCGAACTCGATCAGCCAGCTCGCTCCGGCCGACGAGACCGCCGCCACCCACGGTCTCACCCCGGGACGGGCCAGGACCACAAGCGTGTAGATCAGCACGGTGTAGAGGGCGTCGCCCGCGTATTTCGGCACGGGGCCGTCGAACAGCGCGCGCACCCCCAGGCCGGCGGCGATCGTCAGGGCGGCGGCGCAGAGAGCGAGCAGGCGAGGCATGCGATCACGGTAGCGCCGGACCCCGGGCGGGATCCCGGCCGGCCGAACCGGTACAACAGCGCGTCCAGCCGGTTCACGAGCCGCATGAACGTGCTGGGCCGCTCGCCCCGGTACGTCCAGCGTTTGAGCGCCGCGATCCCCCCGCCAGACGGCGTGTCCGGCGGACCGGGGACCTGTCCGCCGCGTGGTCATGCCGGCCTTCTCCACAGCAGCACGACCGCCACGAGACCGGCCGCGCAGGGAAGGACCTGCAGCCAGCCCAGCAGCGGCGCCAGACCGACTTCACCGTTGACGTCCTGGATGGTCAGAGCCGAGACCGCGAAGCAGGCCGCGACGGCGAACATGCCGGATGCCTGCCAGCGGGCCCAGCCCCTGCCGGCGCGGGCCGCCCACACGGTGCCGAGCCAGCCCAGCAGGCCCAGCACCCCGACGACGGAAAGGATCACCGTGTAGGCGGTGACGGCGGTGTCGACCTCCGCCGGCCCGTAGGCCGGGTAACCCGCCTGGATGTGATCGGCGAGGCCGGCCCGGTGGACGAAGGCGGCGAGGGTGGCGATCGCCGTGAGTGCGGCGCCGCCGTACATCCAGGCGAGGGCTCCGCGCTGTTGCTGTTTCGTGGCCGGTGCGCTCATGGCCGCGTCCTTCCTTCATGATTCTTACAACGTATGTTTACTCTGGCACCACTATACTTACGTCGTAAGAATCGGTGCTGTGAGAAAGGCCACCATGTCCCCGAAGCGCACCCGCGGCCAGAACGCCGGGCTGACCCGCCAGGCCATCCTCCAGGCGGCTCTGGAACTGGCCGACCGCGAAGGGCTCAAGGCGTTGTCCATGCGCCGCATCGGCCAGGAGCTCGGGGTCGAGGCGATGTCCCTCTACCAGCACGTCGCCGGCAAGGAGGCCCTGCTGGACGGCCTGGTCGAGCAGCTCTTCACGCAGGCGGCGCCGCCGCTGGCCGAGGCCTCCTCCTGGGAGGAGGGCCTGCGCGAATACGCCTACACGCTGATGCGCGTCCTGCTCGCACACCGGGACGTCGTCCCGCTGGTGGTCGGCCGGCCCGCCATCACCCCGCGCAACCTGCACCTCATGGAGGAGGCACTGCGCATCCTGCGGGCGGCGGGACTGCCGCCGGAGCGAGCGCTGGACATGTTGTACGCGGTGACCGGATTCGTCGTCGGCCACGTCGCCATCCTGGCCGCCGGCGGGCGTGACCGGCACACGCCGGCCGACCGGCTCCAGGCGATCCCCGATCCCGACCTGCGGGAGACCCCACTCCTCGCCGAGGCCGCCCGGGCCCAGCCGGCGCGGGCGGGTGGGCGCGACGACCCGGACCCCCGGTTCGGCTTCGCGCTGGAGGCCATGCTGCGCGGCTTCGCCTCCCTGTGACCGGTCCGGGGAGCGGCCCCCGCGGCACCTTCACGGGCTCCCCGTCGCAAACCCGAAACGCGCCTCGCCTCGCGATATAGGATCTTTCCTTTGGTATGTGCACGCCTGTCGGAAAGGTCTTCATGTCCCACCCCCTCAGCCGGCGGTCCGCACTGCTGGGCGCCGCGGGCGTGGCCGGCGTCGCCCTCTGGGACACACCAGCCGAGGCGACCGGCCGCGCCGCGTTCGACACCGCGCGCGAGCGGTGGGTGAGCCTGCTGGCCGGCGGATCGTACGACCCCGCCTACGCCGACAAGACGCGGGCCGTCGAAGGCTCGGCCCATGCGGTGCTGCGCAAGCTGAAACCCGCCCCCGGCCGCCCGAGCCTCTGGCCCGACCTGCCACTGGACGACCCCCGTACGGGCAACTTCAACCGCGCCTACAACCGCATGCGCACCCTGGCGCTCGGCTGGGCCACGCCGGGCACCGCCATGCACGGCGACCCGCAGGTCGCCGAGACCGCCGTCAGGGCGCTCGACTTCCTGTACGAGCACGCCTACCACGAGGACCTCGACCGGCGGGGCAGCAACTGGTTCTGGTGGGAGATCGGCGTGCCCCGAGCGCTGACCGACACCTGCGCCCTGCTGTACGACGGCCTGCCGAAGGACCGGCTCAAGCGCTGGCTGCGCCCACTGCGCCGCTGGTGCCCCGACCCGGAGCGCCGCGTCAGTCACCCCGGCGTCGTGGAGACCGGCGCCAACCGTGCCGGCAAGGCCATGGCGGTGGCGATGCGCGGGCTGCTCACCCACGACGCGCGCCTCGTCAAGCGGGCCAAGGACGCGGTCTCCGACCTGCTGCGGACGACCAAGGGCCCCGGCGACGGCTTCTACCGCGACGGCTCGTTCATCCAGCACGACGTGTACCCCTACAACGGCAGCTACGGCGTGGACTACCTGGAGAGCGTCGCCAAACTGATCGCCATGCTCGCGCAGTCGCCGTGGGAGATCCGCGGAATCGGCAACGTCTACGACATCGTGGACCGTTCGTTCGTGCCGTTCGTGTTCGACGGGCTGATGATGGACTGCGTCCGCGGCCGGGCCGTCTCACGTCAGGGCCACCGCGACTACCACGCGGGGCAGACGGTGGTCGAGTCCGTCCTCACCCTGTTGGAGGCGGCGCCCGAGAGCCACGCCCGGCGCTGGAGGCCGCTGGTGAAGGGCTGGCTCACCCGCAACCAGGTCATCCCGTACGCCACGCTCGCGCCGCTGGCGAGCGTCGCGAAGGCCAACGCCCTGCTGGCGGACCCGTCGGTGCCGGTCGGGGCGCGTACGACGGGCACGTACGTCTTCGCCGACATGGACCGGGTCGTGCACCGCCGCCCCACCTGGGCGTTCGCGATCGCGATGAGCTCGGAGCGCATAGGCGCGGCCGAGGCGATGAACCGGGAGAACCTGCGCGGCTGGTACACCGGCGACGGTATGACCTACCTCTACACCGGTGACCTCACGCACTGGAACGACGAACTGTGGCCCACGATCGACCCGTACCGGCTGCCCGGCACGACGGTCGACCGCCGCAAACGTGCCGATCTCCGGCACGGCGAGTCCCGCCTGCCCTCGACCCCCTGGGCGGGCGGGGTGGCGCTGGACGGCGAGTACGGTGCCGCGGCCATGAAGCTGATCGCCGACGGCTCCTCGCTGCGTGCGAAGAAGGCGTGGTTCCTGCTCGATGACGCCGTGATCGCGCTGGGCGCCGGGATCACCGCCTCCGACGGCCGCCGCGTCGAGACCGTCGTGGAGAACCGCAACACCCACGACCGGCATCCCCCGCTGTGCCGGGGCGGCGGCTGGCTCCACCTGTCCGGCGTGGCCGGCTACGCGCTGCTCGACGGCGCCGACGCGAAGGTGATCCGCGAGAAGCGCACCGGCCGCTGGCGCGACATCGACAAGGGCGCCACCACGGGAGGCGACAAGACCCGCGTCACCCGGCACTACACGACGATCGTCGTGGACCACGGCGTCGATCCGCGCAGGAAACGTTACGCCTACGCCGTGCTGCCCGGCGCGACGGTCGCGCAGACCGCGGCCTACGCCGGGCGGGTCAAGGTCCTCGCCAACTCGGGAGCGGCGCAGGCCATCTGCCGCGACGGCCTGCTCGCCGCCGTTTTCTGGCGCGCGGGGACCGTCGAGACCGCGGACGGGCCGCTGCGCGCCGACGGCCCGTGCACGCTGGTGGTCCGCCGCGACAAGGACCAGGTACGGCTCGCGGTCTCCGACCCGTCCAGGACCGCCGACGAGGTGAAGATCACGCTGCCCTGGGCGGTGAAGTCGCTGAAGGACGGCGACCGCGGCGTGCGCAAGACCAAGAAGGCGGTCAAGGTGGAGCTCGGGCGCAGCCGCGGCCACGCCCGCACCGCGGTGGTGCGCGTCTGAGAGGCCGGGCACGTCGGCACCGCGTGGTGTGCGTCCGAGAGGCGTGCCGGGTCAGCTCGCCGCCGACCCCCTTGCCGTGTGGGCGGCCGGGTCCGCTTCCGCCGGCCGCCAGTCCGCCGTCCACAGGCGCGCCCCCGACCGGCGGTCGAGGCGGCGCAGGAACGACACCACGCCCGCGGTGCCGGTGCTCCAGGTGTAGGCCGCCTTGTCGAGGTCGTTGCCGGGGAAGACCGGCTGCCCCGGCTCCCCGCCGGCCCGTACGAGCATCAGCTCGGCGATCTCCTCGGCGTGGCGCCAGTAACCGTCGTCGCCCGTGACCATCGCCAGGTCGATCAGCGCCTCCCCGATTCCCGCCAGGCCGCAACACTGGGAGACCACCCAGGCCTGCGGGGCGACGACCAGGCACGCCCGCGCGCCCCGCTCGGCCAGGTCGAGGTAGCGGTCCTCGCCGTACGCGCGGGCTGCGCGGGCCAGCGTGCCGGCGATGCCCGACATGCCCTGGCACCAGGAGGCCCCCATGGCTCGGGCGTCCGGGCCGTGCAGCTCGCCGATCAGCGCCTCGGCCTGTACGGCCAGCGCCGCCGAGCGCTCCCTGGCCGCCTCGCCCGCCGCGCGGTCGCCGGTGACCTCGTGGTAGGCGAGCAGGAAGTCCGCACAGCCCGCGTCGCCGTGGGCGTACGCCGTGTCGACCGACACGCCGGATCCCGGCTGGGCGGGCGCCACCGCGTCCTCCGAGCGCGTGACCTGACCGGTGACCAACAGCCGGGCGCACTCGGCGGCGATCCGCAGGTGCCGGGTCTCGCCGGGGTCGAGTGCGGCCAGCGCCAGGTGGCCCGCGCCGATGCCGGCCACGCCGTGCGCCTGGTCGGCGCGCTGCGGGCCGTCGATGGCGACGGGCTCGGGCGCGCCCAGGTCCGGAGCGGCGGTCACGCGGGCGGCGGTGAGGAACAGCGAGGTGCCGGTGCGGCCGAAGTACAGCGAGGGCGGCAGCTTGGCGGGCGGCATCACGCGCCCCGTCCACCGGGCCAGGTCGGCGGCCACCGACCGGGTCTGCGGGTGGTGCAGCAGCTCCATGCCGACTCCGGCGCTGCCGCCGTAGACGTTGGTCACCGCGGGGCTCTCCCGCCGGGCGTCCTGCGGCCCGGCCATCAACTGCTCGGCGAAGGCCGCGCACTCGCGCACGCTGTGGTCGAGCGCCTTGGACAGCAGCTCCCCGGTGAGTTCCGGCGTGGCGGGCGGCCTCCACCGCCTCGCCTGCGGCCGTTCCCCGCCGGCCGCCGGGAGACCGGACCTGATCTCGGCAGCGGCGGCGGTGCGGTCGGCGGGGTCGAGGCTCAGCAGGCCGGGCAGCAGGCCCACGACGCCCGTTGTGACGTCAGGGAACATCCGCGCCAGGCACATGAGCGTGCGCTCGACGTTACGGACCGGGTCGGGGCCGATCATGATCGGGTTCATCCCGGTGACCGCGAAGAACAGCGTGGCGCCGAGCGAGAAGTAGTCGTCGGCGGGCACCGACTCTCGGTCGGTGTGCTGGTCGGGCACGCTGTAGCCGCGGCTCCATCCGGGCAGCTGCAGTCCGTCGTACCTGCTGTTGCCGAAGTCGATGAGAGTGCAGCGGCCGTCCTCGCCGAGCACGACGTTCTTGGGCGACAGGTCCCGGATGACGACGCCGCGCTCGTGCACCGCGTCGATCACCTCCAGCAGCCGTACGGCGAGCGCGCCGAGGTTCCGCTCCCCGCTCGCGGGCTCCGTGGTGAACAGGCCGGTCTCCGCGACGAACCGGTTGAGGTCGCGGCTGCCCGCGTCGGTCATGACGAGGAACTCGTCCTCGCCGTGCCGGAAGTGGTCGATCGGCTCCGGTACGCCCGCCACGCCCTTGAGCGCATGGAGCACGCGCAGCTCGTTGCGGAGGTACATCCGCAGGTCCCAGCCCTCGACGTTCTCCCCGACGTACGCGCGGGCCTCCTTGACCACGACCCGGCGGCCGGTGGCGTCGGCGGCGCGGTAGACGTTGCCACGCGGGCCGCGCACCACGCCGGACGTCACGCGGTACCGGCCGCCGATGATCCGTCCCCCGCCGGCCTCGTCGGAGGTCTCCGGCGGCGGCCCTTCACCGGCCTCGTCACTCGCTTCCGCCCGGTCGGGCGCGGCCACGGGAGGTTCGGGGCGGAACGGGTCGGCGGCCCAGGGCGGGCAGGTGAACTCGGGGCCGGCGGCGCCCGGGAGCTGCTCGCCGTCCGGCCCGATCACGATCAGTTCGAAGTCGCCGTTCTCGTCCACGCGGTACTGCGGGGCGAACGGGGCGTACCGGTAGTACACCGGAGCGCCGGGGCGGACCTGCCGGTCGCTGACGACGCGCGGCGCCGCCAGCCCGGACAGGGCGTCGGCGAGGGCGTGGCCCAGTTCGACCACGGCGTCCTGGTCCGGGTAGATCGTCATGGCCTTGCCCACGGCTCCCGGGTCGACGTCGCCGGTGTTGAGCTCCATGAGCCTGCGGGCGGAGCGGGCGGCCTTGAAGGCGCAGCCGGTGCCCGCCAGGATCGGCAGCACGCGGTCAAGAGTGTCGGCGAGGGTGCCGGGACGTGCGGAGACGTGAATTTTCCAGCCCTGTAATGGAATGTCGTGGTGAGGGTCGTGAACGCTGACCCACGTGTCGTCCTCGACTATTTCCCTACCATTCAACTCGGCAAATCTGGTAAGGCGGTCGACCACATTACTGTCCACAGTAAACCCCACAGAACGGAGCACATCGGCCTCATACGAGAAAGGCCATCAGAACCGCGCCGATGGCCTTTCTCCAGCGCTTCACATCACCACGCGTCACCGCGTGGCATCAGGCGCTTCACACAATGGACGGGCAGCACGGGAAGCTGCTGCACACCGTGCGCTTGCAGGTGTTGACGCAGGCCTGGGGGCCGTGGAGCAGTTTGCTCAGCTCGCCTTCGAAATCGACGGCGAGGTCTTCGTACTCCAGGACTCCGGCATCGCGCGGTTCCAGGGCGAGGACCGACATGAGGGCTCCTTCCTTGGCCGCCTTTGGGCGGCCGACGTGGGGATCCGAGCCTCGGGAGTGCGCCGGTGGACGCCTTTCCCGTGCCCTGCCCGCGGCCTGGAATCGCCGGTGCGGCCCCGTGCCGCGAGCAAACGGATGCATTATGGGCATAAGCCTGGAACTCTGTCCAGAGGGTGGCCGTAACGACCGAAATCTATTTACATGCACCTTTACACCGAACCGGTCGATCTTCTAGATTGGCGTGCGTGATGGGGGGATCTCCGGCGCGCCGGTCTCGGAACGACGCGCTCGCGTCCCGGAACGGTGCCCTCGCGTGAGGCTGTCCCGCATGAGGCTGTGGCCGTGCAAGCGCGGCACGAACGTCCCGGACGACCGGTCGGGGCTCGTGGTCGCGTACTGGGAGAGTCACGACGAGCACCTGCTGACCGCCGGCCTCGGCACGATCGCCCGCAGGCTGCCGTCCTTGGTGGCCGCCGCGCTGCGGCTGGCCTGGCAGGCCAGCCCCCGTGACACGGCCGTGGCCCTGGTGGGCAACGTCGCGGCCGGCGTCTTCACCGTCCTCGGCCTGGTGACCACATCTGAGGTGCTGGCCTCGCTCTTCGCGGCCGGCCCCACACCCGACCGGGTACGGGCCGCGCTGCCCTCGCTGCTGCTCGTGGCCGCCGCGACAGGCCTGCGCGGCGCGCTGCTGGCCGGCTCCGGATGGGCGCAGGCCCGGCTCAAACCGCTGGTCGAACGGCTGGCCGAGACCCGCCTGTTCGAGCTGACCACCCGCGTGGAGCTGGCCGCGTTCGACGACCACGACTTCCACAACGCGATGCGGCGGGCCCGCGACAGCGGCGTGCCGGACACCGCCACCGTGGTCGAGACGACGATCGCCGTGCTCACCGGCGCGGTGGGCGTGCTGGCCTCGGCCATCGCGCTCGGCCTGCTGCACCCGATCCTCATGCCGCTGCTGCTGGTGGCCGCCGTGCCCGCGGGATGGGCCGCGGTGCGCATGGCCCGGCTGGGCTACCAGGCGTTCTACCGGTTGTCCGCCGCACGGCGGCGCAAGTTCATGTTGTCGGACCTGATGGCCGAGCGGCAGCCCGCCGCCGAGGTGCGGGCGTTCACGCTCAGGGACTTCCTGCTCGGCCAGTACGCCAAGGTCGCCGACCTGGAGCAGGGCGTCCAGCTCGACGTGGCACGACGGCGCGCCGTCATCAAGGCGGGCGGCGACCTGATGACCGGCATCGCCACCGCAGGCGTGTACGTCGCGCTCGGCGCGCTGCTGGCCGTCGGCGTCATCCCGCTGTCGGTGGCCGGCGCGGCCGTGCTGGCGATCAGGGCCGGGCAGGGATCGCTCACCGCCCTGATCCAGACCATGAACCGGCTCTACGAGGCGGGCCTCTACTTCGGCGACTACCTCGCCTTCCGCGAGATGGCCCAGGAGCGCATCCCCGCGCCGCCCTCACCGCCCGCGGAGCCGGCGCCCTTCCGCCTGCTGACGGCCGAGAACGTCACGTTCACCTACCCCGGCGCCGACCGCCCCGCGCTGTCCGACGTCAGCGTGACGGTCGGCAGGGGCGAGGTCATCGCCCTGGTCGGCGAGAACGGCTCGGGCAAGACGACCCTTGCCAAGCTGCTCGCCGGCCTGTACCGGCCGCAGGAGGGCACGATCCGCTGGGACGGCGTGGACCTCGGGGCGTTCGACGGTGAGGCGTTGCGCCGCCGGATCTCCGTCATCGCCCAGGACCACACGCGCTGGCCGCTCACCGTACGCGAGAACATCGTCATGGGACGGCCCCTGGAGGAGGACCGGCTCGCCGCCGCCAGCGCGGCCGCGGGCGCCGACGAGGTGGTGGCGCGGTTGTCCGACGGCTACGACGCCCTGCTCGACCGCCGCTTCCGCGGCGGCCATGACCTGTCGGGCGGCCAGTGGCAGCGCATCGCCGTGGCCCGCGGCTTCTACCGCGACGCCGCGCTCGTCATCTTCGACGAGCCCACCTCGGCCCTGGACGCCCGTGCCGAGCACGCCCTGTTCGAGCGGATCCGCGGCCACGCCGACGGCCGTACGATCGTGCTCATCACCCACCGGCTGGCCAGCGTCCGCTACGCCGACCGCATCTACGTGCTCGACGGCGGCGCGATCGCCGAGCAGGGCACCCACGCCGAGCTGATGGAACGCGGCGGCATGTACGCCGACATGTACGAGCTGCAGGCCTCGGCCTTCCACCAGGCGGTGCCATGATTGTCGCCGAGTCGGCATACCTCGCCGTGACCGCGGCGCTGCTGGTCGCCGCGCTGGTCAAGCTGCGGGACGTGCCCGGCTTCGCCCGGTCGGTGGCCGCCTACCGGGTGCTGCCCGGCCGGCTGGCATGGCCCGCCGCGGCGGGCGTGCTCGCGGCCGAACTGGCAGCCGCCGCGCTGCTGCTCGTGCCGGGCGGCCGGCGGTGGGGCGCCGTGGTGGCGGGTGCGCTGTTCGCCGCGTTCCTGGCGGCCATGGCCTCCGTCGTGCGGCGGCGGATGACCGTGGACTGCGGCTGCTTCGGCGGTCGTGACCTCGTGGGGGCCGGCACGCTGGTGCGTACCGGCCTGCTGCTGGTCCTCGCGGTGACGGCGGCCGTCGCCGGGCCGGTCGTGTTCGAGCCCGTCCAGCTCGCGGTGGCGGCGGTCCTGCTCGGCCTGGCCGTCCTGCCCGCGCGGCTGCTGCGTGCGGACAGACCCATGTCAGGACCGCGTCCCGGCACGCGGTTCGAGGTGGCCGGGGCGCCGGAGCCGGCCGGCGACCGGGTGATGTACGCGCTGGTCTCGCCGGAGTGCGGACTGTGCGCGGCGATGCTGCCGGAGTTCGCCGCGGCCGCCGCCCGGCTTGAGGTCGTGCTGGTCAGCGCGGTGGACGGGCACGACGGCGACGGCCTGCCCATGGTCGTGGACCCCGACGTCTTCGAGCGCAACGACATCCCCTGGCCGCCGTACGTCGTGGTGACCGGCCGCGCCCGCACCGTCCTGGCGGCCGGCGGCGCGGCCGAACCCGCACAACTGGAGCAGATCCTGAACCGCGCCGGAACGGTCGCCCCCCGCTGAGTCACGTATGGTCCCTGCTCTTGTTCCAGTCGCACTTCGGGTAACTCGAGCCGTGCACGGATCGGAAGTTGGCCACGGACATCCACCCGTGCGTCCTGGTCCCCTTGATCCGCCCATAGACCCAGAGGTTGCCGTGAGAGTTCTTCGTCCAGCAGTGGAAGTAGAGAATCTGGCCCTTGTGCATCCGCCGCTCGTTGCAGGAACGCATCTTCGGCTTGACCTTGAGGTTGTACGACCCCTTCATGACACCCCAGCCGTCGTCCAGGTTAGGGCCGGAGCCCCGGATCGCCGCGCACGGCATGGACGTCGCCGCCTGTGCCGCCGGGGTCACTAAGGTGAGGCCCGCGATCGCGCCGACGGTCGCGAGCACTGTCGTGGACCTGCTCCAGTAACGCATACGGGTCCCTTCTCCGGTGATCCGCGCCTTCGCGCGCCATCCGGAGTGTGGGACTACTGATGTTGAGGATCTGTTGAGACGGTGTTGGGTCCGCTGAGGAGCAGGGGGAAGTCAGGCACCATCGCGCTAGCGGTACGCGATCGACGGGCTAGAGCTGTCGGTGACCCTTGAACCTCGTGGTCTCCATCCGTGCGCTGCGCACGCGCGCCCGGCGGGCGGAGCCGGCGAATGCCCCTACACCATGAGGAATGAGTCATGACATCTGTGCTGGGAAGGCTCAGCGACCGCCTGCTGGCGATGATCGTCCCGCAGGAGAGCGCCGCTGCGGTGGAGTGTTACTACATCTACAAGTGCATCTACCCCATCAGGCTCCGCGCCCACTGCTGTGACGGAAGTTGCACCAAGTACGAGATCATCAGCGAGAACGGCTGCTGATCACCCGGCCGAGGTGAACCCTTCTCCGTGCCTGCCTGTCGCGCCACGGCCACCCGGTTGATCCGGGGCCGCCCGGCGTGACGGGCAGGCATACCTCCGTCATACCCGGAACATACCGTCACCGACCATGATTCCGGTCGGAGGTGGAGGATGTTCACATTGCTGGGACGTCTGGCGGTGGCGGACGGAGGTGGCCGGACGATCGCCATCCGGGCCGCCAAGCAGCAGGCCGTGCTGGCCGTTCTCATGCTGCGTCCGGGCGAGGTCGTCACCATCGATCGGCTGATGGCGGAGCTGTGGCAGGACGAGCCGCCCGCCACGGCGAAGGCGAGCGTGCAGACGTACGTGTACCGCCTGCGGCGCGCTCTGTGCCCGCTCGTCGCCGACGACGTGACCCTGGCCACCGTGGGGAACGGCTACACCCTGACCGTTCCTGACCGGGCGGTCGACGTCAGGAGGTTCGAGTCGGCCGTCGCCGAGGGGGCGGACGCCCTGACGGAGGGCGAAGCGGGCGCGGCGGTCAGGTCGCTGCGGGAGGCTCTCGCGATCTGGCGCGGTCCCCTGGTGCCGGAGATCGACGTCGAGACCGTGCACGACGAGCGGAGCCGCCTGGACGAGCTTCATCTGAGCGCACGCGAGCTGTGCGTCGAGGCCGAGCTGCGGCTCGGCCACCACAACCAGGTCATCCCCGAACTGGAGCGGCTCGTCGAGGCCCATCCGTTCCGCGAGGCCTCGTGGGCGATGTTGTTGCGGGCGCTCGCCGGCCGTGGCCGCCGCGCCGAGGCCATCGCCGCCTACCGGCGGCTGCGCCACATCCTCGGCTCCGAGCTCGGCATCGAGCCGGCCGACGCACTACGCCGGCAACATCAGGAGATTCTCCAGGGCGACGGCGTTCTGGTCATGGAGTAGAGCGATCGACTGAGGCCGTGCCCCGGATGGGCACGGCCTCCCTTCATGAGACTCCCGCGCTCTCGGGCTCCTGGTAGCCGCTGGCCTGCAGCCGGAACAACCGGGCGTAGCCGCCCGCGGCGGCCATGAGCCGGGCATGGGTGCCGGACTCGACGACGACGCCGTTCTCGATCACGACGATCAGGTCCGCGTCGCGGACGGTGTTGAGCCGGTGCGAGATGAGCAGAGTGGTGGCGCCGTCGCCCTGGCGGCGCGTCCTGGCGTGCACGTCGGCCTCGGCCTCGGGATCCAGCCCGGCGGACGGCTCGTCCAGGATCATGAGGTCGCGGCGGCCGCGGAACATCGCGCGGGCCAGAGCCGTGCGCTGCCACTGACCGCCCGAGAGCACGACGCCGGTGTCCGGGTCGCCCTTGTCCTCCTCGCTGAAGAAGATCCGCGTGAGCAGGGTGTCGTAGCCGCGTGGCAGGGAGGAGAGCGTGCCGTCGATGCCGGCCCGCTGAGCCGCCGCCTGGATGCGGGTTCTGTCCTCGCGGGCGGCGACGTAGCCGATGGAGATGTTGTCGGCGGCGGTCATGTCGTACGTCATGTGATCCTGGAAGACGCCGCTGATCCGGTGCCGCAGATCCTCGGGGCGAACGTCGCGGATGTCCACGCCGTCCCAGGTGATGGTGCCGTGCTGCGGGTCGTAGAAGCGGCAGAGGAGCTTGACCAGCGTGCTCTTGCCGGCGCCGTTCAGGCCGACGACGGCGACCGCCGCGCCGGCCGGGATGAACAGGTCGAGGCCGCGCAGGATCCACGGATGGTCATCGCTGTAGCGGAACCAGACGTCGGTGAGCCGGATGCCGTGGCGCAGCCGGGGGAGTGGCGCGGACTCGGCGGGGACCGGCAGGTCGGGACCGGTTCGCACCACCGTCACGTAGTGGCCGAACATGATCAGGTCCTGGTGGAGCCCGGCGATGCCGGACACCAGTCCGTTGAGCGCGTTCTGGACGGCGGCGACGGCGGCGATCAGCAGGGACACGTCGCCGACGCTCAGCGCGCCGGAACCTGCCGCGACGACCGCCCACACCAGCCCGCCGCCGGCGACCGCCGCGGCGAGGAGGGTCAGCAGGCCCTCGACGGAGAGCTCACGGAGATCCATCCGGCGGCGGGCGTCGTTGGCCGTGCGCAGCTCGCTCATCATGCGGTCGCGCAGGAACCCGCCGCTGCCGAAGAGCCGGATCTCCTTGGCCGCCTCTACCGTGCCCAGCAGGTCGCCGTAGAACATCTGGCGCCGCTCGGCCGGGCCGATGTCCCACAACATCGCCGCCCGGCGACGGGACATGCGCAGCTGCGCCACCAGCGCGGGCCCCCCGGTGGCCAGCACGATGCCGGTCAGGACAGGGCTGATCACCAGCAGCGATCCGACCATCCCCACCAGGGTGATCGACGACTGGATGATCCTGAACGACCCCATGATGACGCCCTGCCCCGTCTGCAGGCTGTTCTGCGCCAGCCGCAGCCGGTCGTGGAACTCGGGATCCTCGTAAGGCCGCAGGCTCGCGAAGCGCAAAGTAGCGGTGAACAGCGCGGCGGTGGTGTGGGCGGTGAACAGCCGGCCGATCTGGCTGCCGAGATACTGACTGACCTGCGGCAGGGCGGCCACGAGCACCCCAGCGCCCGCCAGGCCCAGCGCCAGGGCCGCCAACCCCGTCCCCGGCCCGTCGCCGGCCAGGGTGTCGACGACCATCTTGGTCAGCCAGGCCACGGCGATCGGCAGGACCGCCTCGGCCAGCATCACCAGGACGTAGAGGAGCGTCAGGCCGGGAGCCGTCCTGATGGCGGTCGCCGCGGCGATCCGGGCGATCGTGATCATGCGCCGCTGGCGGCGGGCATCGCGTGATCGCTGTCGACCACCGTTCCGTCCGCGCCGATGAGGACGACGGTCGGGTATCCGACGATCTTGAACGCCGACTGGACTGGCCCCTGCGGATCCTCGGTAACGACCCTCGCCACCTGCGAGAGCTGCTCGACGTACGGCGTGGGGTCGTCGCCGGAGACGGCGGTGACCACGGCCAGCACCGCGTCAGGCGTGCGCCGTGCCCGCTCGGCGAACTGGGGCAGCAGGTCCTCGCACGGCTTGCAGCCCACCGAGAAGAAGCCCACCATGGCAGGCCCGCCGAGCAGTTCCCCCGAGATCGGCTCACCGTCCGTCGTCATGGCCGCGAACTCCGGCACGTCGTCACCCGGCGCGAGCTCTCCGCCGGCCGGCGGACCGGACAGGTCCTGCCGCCCGGCCTGCTGACGGAGGCGGCGGATCACCCCCACGGTCAGCAGCAGATTCACCATGCACAGCAGCCCGATCAGCACGACCGCGGCGACCAGGTACGGCATCACACACTCCCCGGTGTTTGCATGAACAACCCAGCGATGTCGTCGAAGGCGATCAGCATGATCGCCCCCGCCAGCCCGGCCGGCACCGCGACCGCCAGCCCGGCGGCGGCCGGCGGCCCGCCGGAGTAGATGAGTCCCGTGCCGCCCAGCGCCACGACTAGCAGCAGCAGGGCGTTGCGGACCAGGTGCACCCGTCCGAGCGGGGTCGCGGAGAGGCCGAAGCAGCGGCACGGCGCGCGTACGCCCTTACGGATCGAGACGACGATCGCCACGGTGAACCCGGCGAGCAGGATCGCGCTCAGGGCCAGCCCCGCCTGCGGGACCACCATGAGGACGGCCGTCACCGCCTCGCCGACCGCCACCGCACAGGCGGCCGGCAGGCGCAGCCCCTCGGGCAGCATCACCAAGGACGCCGCGAATGACCGTACGGCCGCACCGCTGCGAAGTTTGGTGAACGCGGAGACCGCGAAGACGACGCCGAGCAGAACCTGGCACGCGACGAGCAAGAGACCCACGACGACCAAGGGTCTCCGGTTCTTCTAGCGTGTCTCTAGCGCGCCGCTGGCGTACGGCGGCCGCTCAGGTGAGGCGGTCGACGCGCTCGGCGATCGCCGGGTGAGTGGACCACCGGGCGTACCGGGTGGTGTTCGCTCCCCAGGCTATGACGCCGGCCAGCGAGCCGGCCGGCGTCATGATCGCCGGGCGCCGGGCCATGGGTGCGTCCCATCCCGTGCCGACAAGGAGATCCTGCTCTCAGTGGACCCGGCGGGCCCGGCGGCTGTTCAAGGGAGGAGTACCTGGCGCCCGGCATGACCGCGCTCGCCGCGGCGGCGTTTCCCGCCGCATGTGGAGGGCAACCGCCTGTGCATGATGCGCGAACTTCTGAAGGGCGCGGTGTGCGGCTCGGTCGCCACCGCGGCGATGAGCGGGGTCATGGTGGCGGGAAGCCGCATGGGCCTCATGCGGGACCAGCCGCCCAAACGGATCGCCCGTGCGGCCCTGCCGGGGCGCAAACACGAGCCGAAGCCGGGTGAGGGCGTCGCGGGCGCGCTCGCCCACCTCGGGTTCGGCGCCACGGCCGGCGCGTTGTACGGCGTGCTGGCCCGGGGGCATCGGGCCCCGGCCGCGGCCGGCGTCGGCTACGCCCTGGCGATCTGGGCCTCCAGCTATCAGGGCTGGATCCCCGGTCTGGGGATCCTGCCGCCGGCGTCCGACGACCGTCCGGGCCGGCAGGCGGTCATGGTCGCGGGGCATGTGGTGTACGGCACGGTGCTGGCGCTGACGATGAACCGGCTCAACATGCCGGCGGGCCCGGCGGAGCGCGAGAGCGCCGCCCGATGAGCGAGCCCGCCGCGTTACGGAGGGGAGCGGGCGGGCAGCAGGTCGGACAAGGGGAGATGAGATGAGTCACCACGTACCAGAGCACGACCCTCGTTCGCGCTTCGAGGACGAAGGGATCCCGGATCTGCAGGACGGCACGCCCCAGCAGCAGTGGTCGGTCGATCCGCAGGAGGCGCCTCTCCCGGCGGACGAACCGGTCGCCGTGGAGGACTTCGGCACCACGGACGACGAGCAGATCCAGGGCGAGTCGCTGTCCGGACGGCTCGACCGGGAGGCCTCCGAGGAGCAGCCCATGTTCGGGGTGGAGGAGTCCGCCGCCCGCCCGTCCGGCGACGGCGGCGACGCCCCGGCCGTGGACAGGGTGACCGAGGAGAGCGGCCTCGGGGTCGGCTCCGACCTGGACACCGAACGCGAACCGGACACCGGCGTCGACCCGGTGGGGTCGGCGCAACCCGAGGAGCCTTCGGGGCAGGTCCAGGACGAACCGCGGCCCGCCGGCCGTCTCGTGGCCCCCGACGAGGGGACGCGGGCGGACGCGGAGCCCGACGAGGTCGCCATGGAGGCCGGACCGGACGCCGGCGGCTTCACGGCCGAGGAGGCCGCCATGCACGTCGAACCGGAGTGAAGCCTCGGCCGAGCCGGTGTGAGCCGGGACCAGACCGAGCCGGAGTGCCCGGCGAGCGGGAAGGGCGAGCAGGAAGGGCCAGCAGGGAGGGCGAGCAGGGAGGGCGAGCAGGGAGGGCGAGCATGGCGAGCAAGGATGACGAGGAGCGCGACAAGCGGCGCGAGCGGGACAGAGGCACCACGTCCGACGCCGACCTGCACAACATGGGCGGCGACGTGGGTCCAGCCTCGATCCGCGGCTCCAACGTCAGCCCCGGCTCCAAGCCGCGCGACGACGCCGAGCCGGAGAGCGGCTACGCCGAGCCCATGGGCTACGTCACCGGCCGCGACGACGAGTGGTCCGCGACGGCGGGATCGGACGAGAAGGCGGTCGCCGCCCGTACCGATGAGATCGACGACCACGTCGCCACCTACGGTCCGAGCCCGCATCCCATGCCGCCGCAGGAGCGGGAGCAGCGTGGGGAGCCCGGCGACCCGGGTTTCCGGGTGCAAGGCCCGGTCGACGAGGACGAGCACGGGCTGATCGTGGACGAGGACGACGAGCCGGGGGCGTCGGGCGAGGCGATGCGCGGCGGGGAGCACATCAACGCGAACGCCGACTGGGTGCCCTCCGATGAGGAGGACGACCCGGACGGCGGATCGGGCCGTACGGGAAGCGGCGACGGAGGATATCTGCCCGGCGAGGGCACGGGCCGTCCGTACGGATAGCTCCGGCGGTCCGGCGCCATCGGCCATCCAGCTACAGGGGGACGTCATGAACGACACGCCACGAGAAGAGCAGCCGGTCGATCGCGGGAGCAGCGAGGAGGCCAGCGGCGCGCCGCTGACCCCGACCGAGGAGGAGACGCTGCGGCGCCCCGCGGGTGTCACACCCGGCGTCACTCCCGGCACCGGCGAGGAGGACTCCGGCGAGGAGGGCGACGCCGCCGAGGAGCACCGTGAGGGGCTCGATCCCGACGACTTGGAGTGAGCCCGGCCGAGCGCAGGGCGCCGGTCAGGAACCGGGGTTCTCGGTGAGGAGGTGCTGTTCGAGCACCGCGTCGAGTTGCAGTTCGCGGTAGCCGGCCGTGTCGAACAGGACCGTCAGCCGGTCCTCGCCGCGCTGGATGACCTCGCCGGGCCCCCACGTGCGGTGCTCGACCCGGGCGTGCGTGGGGAACGGCCCGGGTTCTTCCTGCTGCTGGTCGGTGACGCCCGCCCGGCACCTGTCGCAGTTGCCGCAGGGGTCGGGGAGGGGCTCGCCGAAGTAGCCGAGCAGGAAACGCCTGCGGCAGTCGCCGGTCTCGGCGTAGCGGCGCATCATCTCCAGCCGGGTGCGTTCGACGTCGCGCCGTCGCCCGGCCAGCTCCCTGGCCAGGCCGGCCGCGGTGTGCGGGGCGGGTGAGCCGGGCGCCGGGTCGATCCGCCGCGTGCCCAGGCGTACCGCGCCGGCTCTTTCCAGCAGGTCGAGCAGCATCGTCAGGCGGCGCGACGACAACCCGGTGCGCTCGCGCAGCGCCCTGCGGTCGCTTTTCGGGCCGGCGTCGGCGACCGCCTGCGCCACCGCGGTCAAGGTCTCCAGATCCGGTACGGCGCCGGTGAAGTAGCGTTGCAGGCCCAGATCCTCGGGCCGGTAGAACAGCACCGCCCTGGCCGCCTCGCCGTCCCGGCCCGCTCTGCCGATCTCCTGGTAGTACGAGTCCGGAGACCCCGGCACCTCGGCGTGGACGACGAACCGCACATCCGGTTTGTCGATCCCCATGCCGAACGCGCTGGTGGCGACTACGACGTCCAGCTCGCCGGCCATGAACCGGCCGTGCACGTCGTCGCGCTCGGACCGGCGCAACCCGGCGTGGTAGGCGGCGGCCCGCACGCCCGCCTCGCCGAGCAACCCGCTCAGGCGGCCGGTCTGCCTGCGTACCGCCGTGTACACGATGCCGGGAGCCGCCCGCTCGGCGACCGCGGCGGCGACCGTGGAGACGATCTCGTCGGCGGGGTCGTCCAGCGCCCGGCGTACCGCGAGCGAGATGTTGGGCCGGTCGAACCCCTGGACGATCTCCACGGGCTCGCGCAGGCCCAGGCGTTCGACGATCTCGGCCCGCACCGGTGGGGCCGCGGTGGCGGTCAGCGCGGCGATCGCCGGGCGGCCCAGCGCCTCGGCCACCGCCCCGAGCCGCAGGTAGTCCGGGCGGAAGTCGTGCCCCCACGAGGAGATCAGGTGGGCCTCGTCCACCACGAGGAGCGAGGGCGTGGCGGCGGCCAGGTCGCGTACGACGTCGGGCCGGGCCAGCTGCTCCGGCGCGCAGAACAGGAACTCCGTCTCGCCTGCCCGCAGCGATTCGAAGGTCGTGCGCCGCTCGCCCGCCGAGGTGCCGGCGTCCAGGCTCGCCGCCTCCTCGTCGCGCTCGCGCAGCGCCTCGACCTGGTCGCGCTGGAGGGCGATCAGCGGCGATACCACCACGGTGGGGCCTCGCAGGAGCAGCGCGGGCACCTGGTAGATGGCCGACTTGCCGCTGCCGGTCGGCATCACCGCCAGCACGTCGCGGCCCTGCGCCAGCGCCGTCATCGCGGCCAGCTGCCCCGGCCGCAGGTGGGTCAGTCCGAGGGCCTGCCGCGCCACCCGCTCGCACGCCGCGCCCGTCTCCTCCATCGGCCCTCCCGTCACGCCCCTTTCCCCTCGGGGGTGACTGCCCCGGCAGGTGGCCGGCATGTCCTCCGGTGGCATTCGGGGACCACGGCAGTGCGGGCACGCCGTTTGCCGGCGCCGGTGGCGGGCAGCCGCGCGGACATGAAGGAACCGTCGGTCGCCGCCTCGGGACAATGGCGCGACGACCAGGGCGTACGGCACCCCGCGGGCGAGGCTCACGCCTGGCGCCCGGGGACGAACCAGACTCTGTGCGGAGTGCCGCTCAGCCGGGGCCGGCTGCTCCGCTTCCACCACGTGGCCTGGCCGGAGGTGTTCCCGGAGTCGGGCGGCGCGGCCGAGCAGATCGGCGAGGTGTGCCCCAAGTGCGTCGCCGCCTCGGGGCGTCGATCACACCGCGGCTGGAGCCCCCGCTGGACGAGGAACAATCCGCGCCCCTGACCACGCGGCAACGGCGCCCTGACCGTGACACCGGCGACCCATGGCCCACTCCGGCGCCTCACTTCTGTGGCGGGGGAAGTGTGAGAAGGCGGTTGAGGCGACTGCCTCAGGGTACGGGACGGGACTCGGCGCACTCAGCGCTGGGCGTGCACGAGCTAGGAACCTTCATGAGACTGGATCTCAGTGTCAGCATGTCGGCCGGCGCTCCCGTCGTGGGGGTGAGCGGCGAGGTCGATGTGCTCACCGCCGATGATCTGTACGAATTCCTCGCTACGGTGATCCGCCAGCGTGGCCCGCGGCTGAGCGTGGACCTGCGGCGCGTGACGCACATGGACTCGCGCGGCGCCGCCGCCATGCTGCGGGCCCGTCGGCTGGCGCGCTCGCTCGGCGGGAACCTCACGCTGGTCGGTCCCAGCGCCCCGGCGGCCCTGGTGCTCCAGGCCGTCCTGCCCGAACAGGACCTCGCACCGCCGGGCCGGGCCGCGCCGGCCGCGCGCCGCAACTAGCCGTTACCGCGCGCCGCCACCGGCGTACCGGCAGGGGCCCCGGGGTTGCGTGTGCCGCCGGAGGGCAGGGGAGCGGGATGCGAGCGCCGTCCTCTCCCCGCGTGTCCTTTCCCGTGATGTACCACCGCTGGTCGCGGATGACGTTCATCCACTGGCGCTACCGGCCCGAGCAGGTGCAGGCGCTGCTGCCGGCCCAGCTCAGGGTCGAGCCCTTCGAGGGGGCGGCGTGGGTGGGGCTCACGCCGTTCCTCATGCGCGACGTCCGGGTGCCCGGTGTGCCCGCGCTGCCGTGGGTTTCGACGTTCCCCGAGACGAACCTGCGGACCTACGTGCGCGATGCGCGGGGGCGTACCGGTATCTGGTTCCTGTCCCTGGACGCGGGATGCCTGCCCGCGGCGCTCGGCGGGCGGGGCGGTTACCGGCTGCCCTATCACTGGTCCGACATGTCGGTCGAGGCCAAGGACGGCCACACCCGGTACAGGTGCCGCCGGCGCCTGCTCGGGCCGGCCGGCGCGCGGTGCGACGTGGACGCCGGGATCGGCGTGCCGCTGGTGGAGCACGAACGGGACGAGCTCGCGTACTTCCTGACAGCCCGGTTCCGGCTGTTCAGCCTCGTGGCGGGACGGCTGGCCGCCGCGCAGGTGGAGCACCCGCCGTGGCCGCTGCACCACGCCCACCTGGACGCCGTGAACGAGGACCTGATCCAGGCGGCGGGGCTGCCCGCTCCGGAGGGGCAGCCCGTCGCGCACGCCTCTCCTGGGGTGCCGGTACGGGTGGGCATGTGGAGCTGGTGACCATGCACCACGCATACACCTCCGGTGCATGACCAACTTCGGCAGGGGCAAGCCGCTCCCCTTCGGGCAGGCCTATTCGACGCTCGGCCGGCTGGTGCCGGAGCTCACGGTGGCCGACAACGTCGCCCTGCCGCTGCTGCTCGGCAAGGCCGGGCGGCGTACGGGCGAGCAGTCCGGATTGTTCCGTGAAAGGGGGACTGACGCGGCAGCGCTATCCTTGCATGACGAGCATTGATGCGCACCATGCATCTTTGTAGGGTCGTCTGAATGACCCCGACCGAGAACAAGGACGTGCTGATGGCCGAGGACAGCGTGACCGAGGACTCCCCGAACGTGAGCCCCACGATGATGCGGAGGATCCTGCCGGCGGACATGGTGGAACGAGGGCGTTGTCCGTTCGATCCCCCGGCCGGCCTGCGGGACAAGAGCGCGGTCCGGCGGCTGGAGCTGCTGAACGGGGCCCCCGCGTGGCTGGTGACGGGGTTCGAGGAGGCCCGTACGGTGCTGTCGGACTCCCGATTCAGCGCCGACAAGGTCCGCAACAGGGAGGCGACCTCGCTGCAGCCGCACGAGGTGGTTGAGATGCAGACGGCGCAACCGCTGAAGGCGGAGGTGGCCGAGCGGGAGGACGGGCTCTTCGTCTTCATGGACCCGCCCGAGCACACCCGGCTGCGGCGGCTGCTGACGGGCCAGTTCACGGTGCGGCGGATGCGCGAGCTGGAGTCGCGGGTGACGGAGATCGCGGTCGAGCACATCGAGGCGATGAAGGCGGCGGGCACACAAGCCGACCTGGTGCAGGCGTTCGCGCTGCCGCTGCCGTCGCTGGTCATCTGCGAGCTGCTGGGCGTGGACTACGCCGACCGCCGGTTGTTCCAGGAACGTACGGCCATCGGGCTGAACGCGAACGCGACCCCCGAGGAACAGGCCGTGGCGCGCGCCGAGATGTACGCGTTCATGCAGCGGCTGGTGGCGGCCAAACGCGCCGACCCCGGCGACGACCTGCTGTCCGGCCTCATCCACGACGCCGACCCGCCCCTGACCGACGCGCAACTCGTCGACGTCGCCGTCATCCTGCTCAACGCCGGCCACGAGACCACGGCCAACATGCTCGGGCTGGGCACGTTCGCGCTGCTGGAACATCCCGGCCAGCTGGAGGCGCTGCGTGCCGATCCCGCTCTGATCGACAACACGGTGGAGGAGCTGCTGCGGTTCCTGTCGATCATCCAGCTCGGGGTCAGCCGGGTCACCACGGAGCCGGTGACGCTCGGCGGCGTGGACATCCCCGCCGGCGCGACCGTCGTGATCGCCACGCCCGAGGTCAACCGCGACCCACGGCACTGGGCCGATCCCGACGCGTTCGACGTGCGCCGTGAGCGCACCCCGCACCTCGCCTTCGGGCACGGGGTGCACCAGTGCCTGGGCCAGCAGCTGGCCCGGGTGGAGATGCGGATCGGGCTGAGCGAGCTGATCTCCCGCCTGCCGGACCTGCGCCTGGCGGCGCCGGCCGAGCAGGTGCCGCTGCGCAACGAGATGCTCATCTTCGGCGTGCACGAGCTCCCGGTGACCTGGTCCTGAGCCGCCCTGCCCGGGGCAGCGCCGGCCCCGGGCCTCGTCAGTCTCCGCCGCCGCTGAGCTTCTCGGCGACCGTACGGGCCGTCTCCAGCGCGCCCGCGGTTATCCTGCCCTCGGGGTCCTCGGTGACGTCGCGGTCGTACTCGACCTCCACCACCGCGTTGCTCACCCGGACCCCGGCGATCGCCTTCGTCGGCCCGTGGTCGTCACCCTCCAGGGTGTACACGGCGACGTAGGAGTCGTCCCCGACGGCCGGCTCGGCCTTGGCATAGCCCCGGGGGATGAGCGCCGCCTTGTGCCGGCGGGCGACGAACTCCGCGTGCGCCTGCGCCACCCCGTCGGGGAACACCTTCGTGTACACCTTCAGCCTGAAGGTCATGTTCTCCGGCAGCCCCACCCCGTACTGCGGCAGGGTCGTCCACTCGCACTCCTCCTTGTACAACTTGGTCTGCTTGGGGAAGACCACCAGCTTGGTCCGCAGTTCCTCGGTGACGAACTCGCACGGGTCGACGTCGTTCGAGAACTTCGCCTCACCGGTCGGCGGCGGCTCGCTCGACGGGGGCTGCGTGCTGGGCGGCGCGGACGTGGCCGTCGTCCGCGCGGCGACCGGTTCGCCGGGCGGTGGGGGCGGCGGCTCCTGCCTCGTCAGCAGGAAGGCCACCGTGAACACCATGAGCACGAGCACCGCCATGGCCCCGCTGAGGAGGCCGGGCGTCACCCGGACGCCGCTGGGCCGCGGGGCGGGGGGCGGGGTGGGTACCTCGTTCATCTCGGTCCGTGGCGCACGGCTCCGGTCGCGTACGGAACTCCGGTGGGCGCCACGCCTCCTCTCGTGAACTTGACGGTTGCACGCATCAGCCTGTCCCGGTCGACCGGACGTCCCGGAGCGCGGCCACGATCGCGCGGGCCGCCTTGGTGGCTCTGTCCTGCTGCTCGGGTGTGAGCTTGGCGTTGGGGACGGACGAGTCGACCTCGATGACGAGATTGCTGACGCGTACCCACACGATGCTGTGGGCCTGCGCGAACGTCGTGTCCCACCAGTCCTGGCCGAAGGCTTCGTCCCCGAGGCCTGGCAGGTCGCGTACGGGCTGGTAGGTGAGGCTCTGCGACCGCCCCTCCTTGGTGGCCTGCGCCCGCTTCCTGCTGGTGATGATCCTCTTCGCCAGCGCCACCTGCGGCGCGTGTTCGATCTCGATGCCGACGGTTTTGTCCAGGACGCCGGCCATCCAGTCGCACTTGGTGGTGTCGGGACCCGCGCGCCTGCGCATCCCGGGCAGGATCTCGGCCGCCTTCTGGTCGCTCACCAGCCCGCAGGCCTCGGGCGCCGCGACGAACGCGCCGTCACCCTTCGCCTCCGGGGTGGGCGTTCCCGACGGGGTGGAGGCGGGCGGCGGCGAAGGGGACGGTTCCTGCGCGACCGGCGTGTTCTCCGGTGGCCCGGTGGTCCCGGCGGAGACGTTGACCAGGACCACCGCCGTGACGGCGACGGCGGTGGCGGCCGCCAGGCCACCGAGCAGGACCGGCAGCCTGCTCTTCCTGGAGGCGACCGGGACGGTGGTGGCCGTCATCACCGAGCGGCGCGCGGGCAGGGGAGCGGCGATCGGCTGGAGCCCGGCTCTGATCGCCTGCGGGTGCGGGCGCGCGGCCGGGTTCTTGTCCAGCATCGCCATCAGCAGGCCGCCGAACGGATGCGCGTTGACCGGTGGCGGCGCGGGCTGGGTGAGCACCGCCGCGACGATCGCCATGGGCGAATCGCGTACGAAGGGGCCGCGCCCCTCCACCGCCGTGTACAGGGTGGCGGCCAGCGACCAGAGATCGGAGGCCGGTCCCGCGGGCTCGCCGCGCAGGCGTTCCGGCGCGATGTACCCCGGTGAGCCGGCGGCCCCCGGGTGATCGGCGGTCGCGGTCGCGCTCGGCGTGTCGTCGATGTGCGCGGCGATGCCGAAGTCGGTGAGGACGGCCTCGCCGGAGTCGGTCAGCATGACGTTGCCCGGCTTCACGTCCCGGTGCAGGATCCCGCGCTGGTGCGCCGCCTCCAGCGCGTCGAGCACCCGCAGCCCGACGGCGGCGACCTGGCCGGGCGGGAGCCTGCCGCTCTCATGCAGCCGATCGGCCAGCGACCGGCCGGGCAGCAGGTCCATGACGATCCACGGCTGCCCCTGTTCGGCGATGACGTCGTGCACCGTGACGATCGCCGGATGGTTCAGCGACGCCGCCGCGCGGGCCTCGCGCAGGGTGTCCGTGAGCGCTCTGTCCCTCCTGGCCGGGTCGGCGGGCAGACGTACCTCCTTGACCGCGACATCGCGGCCCAGCACCATGTCGTGGGCCCGCCACACCGTGCCGGCGCCCCCCGCGCCCAGAGGAGCGAGCAACCGGTACCGCTCGGCGATCACACGCATGGGTCAGGCCTTGGCGTCGAGGTTCTTGACGAGGTAGGCGACGGCCTTCTCGGCCTTGTCACGCAGCCCTGGCTCCTTCTCGACATTGCGGGTGAAACGGACCTCTCCCACGATGTTGCTGGTGCTGAAGACCGAGTGCACCGAGAACTTCTTGCTGCTGAACGTCGTCTCCCGCTTCTCCCAGCCGACGGCCGTGTCGCCCGCATCGGGGATCTCGAAGACCTCGCCCTGCTCGGCGCCGCTGCCGCCGCGGCCGGCCTCCGACTCGGCCTTGGCCCTGGCACCCTGTACGTGCTCCTCGGCGAGCTTGGTCTCATAACCGTCGCCCTGCTGCGGATACAGGTAGAACCTGACGTGGAGCGCGAGGGATTTGTCGTCGCGAGATCTGCTCCACGCGCACTCGACGGAGTGCTCCCTGCTGCTGGTCAGGTACCTGCCCACGACCTCGGTGGCCTGATGCCTGGTGAGCAGCTGGCAGGGCCGGGGGATCGCGGTGAACTTGCCGGGCGTGCGCGCGACCGGCGTGGCGGTCGGCACCGGTGTGCCGGACGGGGAGGGCGCCGCGGTCGCCGGCCCCTGAGCGGTGGTCGTGGGGGCCGGGGCATCGGTGCCCGCCAGGGTGGTCGGAGTGGCGGGCGGGGCGGCGGGCGGCGCGCTGGTCAGGATGAGCGCGACCGCCGTCACGAAGACGACGAGCACGGCCGCGGCCGAGCCGTACACCGGGAGCTTGGGCACCATCCATGACGTCGGCTGCGTTCCCGCGGGCATGGTGGCGGCGGTGCCGCCGGTGATGGGCTGCAGGGCCGCCCTGAGCGTCACCGTGTCCTGGCGCCGCGAGGGCTCCTTGTCGAGCAGCCGCATGAGCACGGGCGCCAGCGCGCCGGCCCGCTGCGGCGGCCTGGGCTGCTCGGTCATCACCGCGCCGTGGGTGGCCATCGCGGTCGGACGCGCGAACGGAGGCACACCCTCGACGGCCGTGTAGATCGTCGCCCCGAGTGACCAGAGGTCGGCGGCGGGTCCCGCGACGTGGCCGGGCTCCTCGGTGAGCGCCTCCGGCGCGGTGAACCCCGGTGTGCCCATCGGAGCGCCGCCCGGCTGCCCGCCCGTTCCGGCCGCGATGCCGAAGTCGGACAGCAGGATGCGGCCGTCGTCCGCGAGCAGCACGTTGCCCGGCTTGACGTCGCGGTGCAGCAGCCCGCGCGTGTGGGCGGCGGCCAGCGCGGACAACACGAACAGCCCGATCGAGGCGGCCCACTCCGGCGCCACCGGCCCGCCCGTTTTCACGACCTCGTCGAGGGAGCGGCCCCTGACCAGCTCCATGACGATCCACGGCTCGGAGCCGTCCACGACCACGTCGTGGACGGCGACCACGGCGGGATGCCTGACCTGGACCGCGACGCGCGCCTCGTGCAGGGTGCGCTCGCGCAGCCGCGCGTGCTGGTCGGGCGGGAGGTTCGCGGGCAGGTGCACCTGCTTGATCGCCACCTCGCGGCCGATCACCGTGTCGTGGGCGCGCCACACCACGCCCATCCCGCCTCTGCCGATCTGCGCGAGCAGCCGGTAGCGCCCGCCCACCAGTCGTGGTTGGTTCATCGTCTCACCCCTGGCGTCCCAGCGCCGCCGCGACCCATCGGGCAGCGTCTCGCGCGCCCTTGCGCATGGACTCGTTGTCACCGATCTTCTTCGCGTCGAAGTACTGGATCTGCATCACGACGTTGCTCGTACGGAAGATCACGTCGTGCCGCGCCACCTGCCCCCGGGGATCGACCAGCTCGTAGCTGAACGCCTCGTCCCCGATGCCGTTGACCTCCTGGTACGCCTTCGACGTCTGCGTGAGCGCCTCCTCGATGCCGACATCCGGCCAGTTCCAACGAATCACCGCGCCGGAGTCCGCGCCGTTGAGCCTGTTGACGAACGTCTCCGTCGCCTCGTCCACGCTGAGCCCCCAGGCGCTGTCCAGCGAGGACAGCGGAACCGGGGACACGCCGACGCCGTTGCCCTCCGCCGTCCACTCGCACCCTTCCTCGTCGGCCGAGCCCTTGGGGGACGCCTTCGGGACCAGCGAACGCACCTGGGTGGGCGTCATGAGCGTGCACACGTCCACCGGTCCGCTGAACCTCGCGGCCGTCGCGGTGGCCGAGGGCGTCGCCGACGGCGTGCGTACGGGGGCGGAGGTGGCCGGGCGGGTGTCCGCGCTCGCCGTGGGCCGCGGCGTGGTCGGCGCCGATCGCGGCAGGAGCGCGGCGGTGGCGGCCACGGCCGCCACCGCCGCGAGCAGGCCGGCGCCGATGAGAACCGGCCCGCGCCTGTTCGCCCTGCGCGGCGTGGGCATGAGGGCGGTGGCGGCCGGCCCACCCTCCGCGACCTGCCGCAGCAGGTGGCCGGTCAGGCGCGCGTCGGGACGCTGGTGCGGCTCGCGCGCCAGCAACCGCATGAGCACCGGCCCGAGCCGTCCGGCCCGCTCGGGCGGCCGGGGCGGCCGGGTCAGCGCGTCGCGCAGCACCGTCATGGGCGAGGTGCCGCTGTAGGGAGCCTGGCCCTCGACCGCGGCGTACAGCGTGGCGCCCAGGGACCACAGGTCGGAGGCCGGGCCGCCGCGCTCGCCACGCAGCCGCTCCGGGGCGATGTAGCCGGGAGAGCCGATGAGCAGGCCCGACTCGGTGATCGTGGCCTGGTCCTCCAGCCGGGCGATGCCGAAGTCGGTGAGCACCACCCGCCCGTCGTCGGTCAGGAACACGTTGGCCGGTTTCACGTCGCGGTGCTGGATGCCGTGGGCGTGCGCGGCCATCAGCGCGTCCAGCACCCGCAGCCCGACCGCCGCCGCGCGTTCCGGCGCCCAATGGCCCTCGGCGGCCACGGCGTCCTTCAGGTCGCGGCCCTTGAGCATCTCCATGACGATCGTGGGCAGGCCGTCGTGGGTCAGCACGTCGTGAACCGTGATGATGTTCGGGTGCCTGAGCTGGGCGGCCGCCATCGCCTCGCGGGTCGCGCGCTGCAGCGCCTCCTCGCGCTCGGCCGGGGTGAGCGACTCGGGCAGCAGCAGGGCCTTGACCGCGACGTGACGGTCGAGCAACTCGTCATGGGCGAGCCACACCGTGCCCATGCCTCCCTGGCCGAGAGTTTGCAACACTCGATAGCGGCCCGCGATTTTTCCTTCCCCATTTCCCGGCACGCGGCCAACAGTATTGAGGACAGCTTTCATTTCGCTATATTTCACGCCGCAATCAACCAGTGAGCCCGAGCATCGGAGCGACGATGACGACAGCACCACCCGTGCCACCTGCGTCTTACTGGCCGGACCAGGGCGGTGAGCAGCCGTCGACCTCGAAGCCACCAGGGTGGGCGAAGGGCATCATGGCCGCCGCCGCGACGGTCGCGGTGCTCGGCGGCGCGCTCATCGCGGTGCGGAACGTGGGGACGCAGCCTCCTGTCGCGCTGCCCCCCGACCCCGGAGGCAAGGTCGAGGCTCCGATCTCCCCTCTTCCCTCGCAACCGACCCTCGGCC
>NZ_JAAAHR010000170.1:0-20690 GCF_009908215.1 Nonomuraea sp. K271
AGCCGGGCTGGCCTCCGTAACCGGGTGGGGCTCCGTAGCCGGGCTGGGAGCCGGGTTGCTGGGCGTATCCGGCTTGGTCGCCGTACGGGGGCTGGGAGCCTGGTTGGGGGCCGTAGCCGGGTTGGGAAGCCGGCTGGCCGCCGTAGCCCGGGTGGCCTGGGGCAGGGGGCTGAGGGCCGGAGCCGTGGTCCGGCTGGAGGTCCGACGCGGACACCTTACGGGTGCGTTCGTCGTCGGGCGGCGGGTGGGGATCCTGGCTCACGGTGTCTCCGTAACGAAGTCGATCAGTTCTTCGACCCGGCCGAGCAGCTCCGGCTCCAGGTCGGTGTAGGTGGATACGGCGCCGAGGATGCGCCGCCATGCCTGGGCGGGCTCCATGCGCCAGCCCAGGGCCGCGATCACGCCTTCCTTCCACGGCACTCCGCGCGGCACGTCGGGCCAGCCGGGAATCCGCAGCACGGACGGTTTGACCGCCTGCCAGATGTCGACGTACGGGTGCCCCACGACGAGTACGTCCGGCGAGGTGATCTCGGTGGCGATCCGGCTCTCCTTCGAGCCCGGCACGAGATGGTCGACCAGCACCCCGAGACGGCGGCCCGGCTCGGGGCCGAACTCCTCCACGATGGCGGGAAGATGGTCGACGCCCTCCAGATATTCGACCACCACCCCCTCGACCCGCAGGTCGTGGCCCCAAATCTTCTCCACGAGGGCGGCGTCGTGCACGCCCTCCACATAGATCCGGCTCTCCCTGGCCACCCTGGCCCGCAGCCCCTGGACGGCGATCGAGCCCGACGCGCTGCGCGTGGGAGCCGAGGGGGCCGCCGCAGGGCGTACGAGTGTCACGGGCTTGCCCTCCAGCAGGAACGCGGCGGGCGCGAGCGGGAACAGCCGGCGCTTGCCGAACCGGTCCTCCAGCGTGACGGCCTCCTTGTCACAGGCCACCACCGCGCCGCAGAAGCCGCTGTCGGCGTCTTCCACGACGAGCTCCAGCTCGGCGGGCACTTTCGGAATCTTGCCCTTGCCCGGCCGACGCCAATTCCCCGCCAGTACATCGCCCTCGTACACACGGGGACGGTAGCAAATCACCCGCCGACCGCAAGGCGCTTGCGCGACGCCGCCCTGCCTGCCAGGACGACGACCGTGCCGATGATGCCGGCGAGCAGCCCGGCGCCCCCTATCAGCAACGAGGTGCCCGTCCCGCCGCCGACGGAGGCCGCGTCCCTGCCGACGCCGTACCGTACGGGGGCCTGTTCCTGATCGACGCACGTGAGCCGGTAGTCGCCCTTGACGGAGGCGTTGATGACGAGGAACTGCTGCCAGACCGTCCCGCCATCCGTGACCTCCGGGGCGTTCGCGGTCCTGGCCAGCCTGGCCGGTCCAGGGCCGCCGGAGATCTCGCACGCGTAATTGACGGCCGTGTCGCTGGCGATGTAGACGGCGGGCCTGTCGGCGGGGTCGATCGGCACCGTGACGCTTTCGCCCGACGCGAACGTCTTGACCGGTGCCAGGCCGGACGCGCCGGCCCCGACGCCGGCTAACAGGACGGCGGCGGCGATCAGGCACACGGCCGCCACGCCCCAGACGACCCCCAGCCACCACAGGGGAGGTGTCACGGCCTTCGGGTCGATGCGGGGCGGGGACTGCGGCTGCCCGCCATGAGGCCCGTACTGGGGGTGTTGTCCGTACGGACCGGGCGGGGGGTGGTGCGGCGGCTGTCCGTACGGACCGGGCGGCGGTTGCCCGTACGGTGAGGGTTGGCCGAAGCCCGGGTGCTGATCGTACGCAGGCGACGGATGCCCGAACTGCGGCGGCGACCCGTAACCGGGCTGTGGATCGGCTTGAGGCCCGTAGCCGGGTTGTGAGCCTGGCTGGGCCCCGTAACCGGGCCGCGAGTCCGGTTGAGGGGTGTGGCCGGGCGCCGGTTGCGGGCCGTCCTGCGGAGGTTCGGGCTGACCTTGGTCGGGATCCTGCCCTGGCGGCGGAGTGGACGACGGGGGCTGGGAATCGTCGGTCATGTGCGCAAGTGTGAGGCCTGTCCCTTCCTGGAAGCCAGAAGCAGGATGCGACACGGTGTTATCGCACCTTGTGGGCGAGAGCCGTACACTTGGCACTCGGGAACACAGAGTGCTAGAGCCTTTGTTTTCCCCATGGCAAGAGGGCAGGAGGTGAGCGCGTGCTTGACGAACGGAAGCTGGCGGTGCTCCGCGCCATTGTCGAAGACTACGTGTCAACCAACGAACCGGTGGGCTCCAAGGCGCTGGCCGACCGCCACCATCTGAAGGTCTCCCCCGCGACGGTCAGGAACGACATGGCGGCGCTGGAGGAGGAGGGATACATCACTCAGCCGCACACCAGCGCGGGCCGGGTGCCGACGGACAAGGGCTACCGCCTGTTCGTCGACCGGCTCTCGCAGGTCAAGCCGCTCTCGGCCGCCGAGCGCCGGGCGATTGAGACGTTCCTGGCCGGCGCGGTCGACCTCGACGACGTGGTGACCCGCACGGTTCGCCTGCTGGCGCAGCTGACCAGGCAGGTGGCGGTGGTGCAATACCCGACGCTGACCCGTTCGACGGTGCGGCACGTCGAGCTCGTCCCGCTGAACGACCGGCGGGTCATGCTCGTGCTGATCACCAACACCGGCCGCGTCGAGCAGCGCGTGATCGAGCTGCCCGAGGTGGTCGAGGAGGCGCGCATCGCGAATCTGCGCGCCGTGCTCAACTCCTGCCTCGACGGCTGCGGCCTGAGCAGCGTGCCCGACCTGGTGGCCGACCTGCCGGAGCGGTTGCCCGTCGAAGACCGGCCTGCCGTGGCGACGATCCTGTCGGTGTTGCTCGAGACCCTCGTGGAGCGGCACGACGAGAAGATCGTGTTCGCGGGGGCGGCCAACCTCGCAGGCGCCGACTTCTCCACCGGCCTCCGCGACGTGCTGGAGGCGCTGGAAGAGCAGGTGGTGCTCATGCGGCTGCTCGGCGAAACCACCTCCGACACCCCCGCCGCGCTCACTGTGCGCATCGGCTCGGAAAACCCCTACCTGCGTGGCACATCCGTCGTCGCGACCGGATACGGTTCTGGCGACAACCAACTGGCCCGGCTCGGGGTGCTGGGACCCACGAGGATGGACTATCCAGTGACGATGGGCGCCGTGCGCGCGGTGGCACGCTACGTCAGCCAGATCCTGGCTGCATCATAAGAGGTCGATAAGTGGCAAACAGCGACTACTACGCCACCCTCGGGGTGCGCCCTGACGCCAGTCAGGACGAAATCAAGAAGGCCTACCGCCGGCTCGCCCGCGAGCTGCATCCCGACATGAACCCGGATCCTGAGACTCAGGAGCGGTTCAAGGAGATCACGCAGGCCTACGAGGTGCTGTCCGACCCGAACAAGCGCCAGATGTACGACATGGGCGGCGACCCGTTCGGCGGCGCCGGAGCGGGTGCGGGCGCCGGAGCCGGCGGCTTCGGTGCGGGCTTCCCCTTCAGCGACATCATGGACGCCTTCTTCGGCACCGCGGCCGGCGCCAGAGGCCCCCGCTCGCGCGCCCGCAGGGGCCGCAACGCCACCATCAGGGTCGATCTCGACCTGCGTGAGAGCGCGTTCGGCACCACCCGCGAGCTGGTCGTCGACACGGCCGTGATCTGCGAGGTCTGCCAGGGCGCCGGCGCGGCCGCCGGCACGCACCCCGACACGTGCGACATGTGCAACGGGCGTGGCGAGATCTCCCAGGTCACCCGCTCGTTCCTGGGCCAGGTCATGACCTCGCGGCCGTGCCCGCAGTGCGGTGGGTTCGGCACCATCATCCGCAACCCCTGCCAGGAGTGCTCGGGCGACGGCCGGGTGCGCACCCGGCGGACGATCAAGGTCCGCATCCCCGCGGGCGTCGAGGACGGCACCCACATCCAGCTCGCCGGCGAGGGCGAGGTCGGCCCCGGTGGCGGCCCGCCCGGAGACCTGTTCCTCGAGATCGTCGAGCGGCCCCACGACATCTTCGAGCGGCGCGGCGACGACCTCCACTGCACCGTGCAGATCCCCATGACGGCCGCAGCGCTGGGCACGGTGCTGACGGTGGAGACGCTCGACGGCGCCGAGGAGATCGACGTCCGCCCTGGCACCCAGTCGGGCCAGGTCATCACGATGTACGGCCGCGGCGTGCAGCGGCTCAACGAGTCCGGCAGGGGCGACCTGCTGATCCACGTCAACGTCGAGACCCCGACCCGGCTCGACGCGGCGCAGGAGGAACTGCTGCGTGAGCTGTCCAAGCAGCGCGGCGAGGAGCGGCCTCCCGGCAAGTTCGCCCCGGGGCAGCAGAGCTTCTTCTCCCGCCTGCGCGACGCCTTCAACGGCAGGTGACGTGACCGTCCCCGTGTTCCTGTCGCGGGAGCTGGACGGAACGGAGCTGACGCTCGACGGCCCCGAGGGCCGTCACGCGGCCTCCGTCAGGCGCCTGCGGGCCGGCGAGCGGGTCGACCTGACCGACGGCGCCGGCTCCGTCGCCGAGTGCGTCGTGCGCGAGGTGCTGAAGGACGCGCTGAGGCTCGCCGTGATCGGCCGGCACACCGTCGAGCCGCCGCGCAGGCGGCTGGTCGTCGTCCAGGGGCTGCCGAAGGGCGACAGGGGCGAGCTGGCGGTCGAGATGATGACCGAGGCGGGCGTCGACGTGATCGTGCCGTGGTCGGCCGCGCGGAGCATCACGCAGTGGAAGGGCGACAGGGTCTCCAAGGCGCTGGGGCGCTGGCGGTCCACGGCTCGTGAGGCGGGCAAGCAGGCCCGCAGGTTCCATCTGCCCGAGGTCGCCGACCTCGCCTCCACCTCACGCGTCGAACGATTGTTGTCGGAGGCGGCGCTGGGGCTGGTGCTGCACGAGGAGGCGGCCGAGCCGCTGTCCGGCGTGGAGCTGCCGGCGGAGGGCGACATCGTGGTGGTGGTGGGGCCGGAGGGCGGAGTCTCCGCGGACGAGCTCGACAGGTTCCGCGCGGCGAAGGCCGTGCCGGTGCTGCTCGGGCCGACGGTCCTGCGTACGTCCACGGCGGGCGTGGCGGCGGCGGCCGTGCTGATGACGCGTACGGGGCGCTGGTGAGGCTCTGAGCCGGCGTCGACGCGAGGCTGTGATGCCGGAGTCAACAGTGGGATTCTGAGGCGCGGCAAGGTGGGCTCCGCGGCCGCGTCAGCGTGAGTACATGAAGCCGCGCGCCGGGGTGAGGCTTCGAGGCCCGTCAGGGGGCCGGTTGTGAGGCGTCCACGAGGGGGCTGCTGACGCTGGTGGGTATGTCTTCGACGACGTCGCCGGGCGGGCACTCCTCCAGCGGGCACGCCGTGGGCTCCATGGACGTCTCTTCAGGCGTGGGCGGCGTGTGGGGGGTGCGTGTGGGGCAGTCGGCCGCCGTCTCGGCCGGCTCGGCGGGTTCGGCGGTCGTCGACGGGCACGTGGTGGGCGTGGGACTGGACGACGGCGACGGAGCCCTGGTGGAGTCGGCCTTCTTGGAGGTCCGCGGCGTCGGGGTCTTCGACTCGGACGGGACGAAAATGACCTCGGAACGCGAGGGGTCGGGTTTCTTCGGCGAGGGAGGCTCGTGCGAGCGGGTCGTCGAGGAGTTGGACGGGACCTCGGAGGATTCGACACCGGCGGGCTGGACGGGACTCTCCTCGGTGATCTGGGAGCGCAGCCCGGGAACCGTCATCACGATCGTGCCCGCCACGAGAAGGGCACTGGCGGCGGCCGCCCCCGCACGCCACCAGAACAGGTTTCGAACGCCGCGCCGCTCGATGCGGGCACGGATGATCTCCAGTCCTTCCGGCGAGGGCACGACCGCGTCCGCCTCCGCACGGAGCGCACGACGCAGCGCGTCGCCGTACTCGTCGGGGGGCTGGGTCATGACATTTTCTCCAGAACGGATCGCAACGCGGCCATGCCACGAGCGGTGTGGCTCTTGACCGCCCCCTTGCTGATGCCCATGGCGTGGGCGATCTCAGCTTCGGACAGATCACCGTAATAGCGTAGGACCAGTGCCTCTCTCTGTCGGGTTGGCAGGGCTCGTAATGCCTCGATGACGGCGGAGCGTTCCAGCTCGCCGATCGCGCCGTTCTCGGCGCTCGGGGCGTCAGGCAGGCCCTTGGGAGCGTACTTCTCGACGACCGCTCGGTGACGCAGCACGGAACGGGACCGGTTGACGACGGATTGACGCAGGTAGGCGAGTGCTTTGTCGGGGTCACGCAGCCTACGCCATGCACCATGGATGGCGACGAACGCATCCTGCACGACTTCCTCAGCGGTTGCCATGTCGCGCACCAGCAACACGGCCAGACGCACCAACGACCGGAAGTGCGCGCTGTAGAGCGCGGTAACGGCCATGTCGGCATCCCACCCGACCTGCACCGCCCCCATCGACCTGTCGGCCAGAAGGGTTTCGGTGGTCACATCAGTGGGACGCGCGGCCTTCCCAGAGGGTTTACGCTCTTCCGGTTCTTGAGGTTTCCCCGGTTCCTTAGGGTGCATTACCCAGTCGTGTTCCTCGCCAGGTGGCGCTCGCCCGACCCTGAATCGTGTTCTTTTTTGCTGAAGTGTCGCACACTCACCCTAACCGCGTGGATCTTCCTACGCACGACACAGCTGATTACCGATTCGCAACGGACTCCCTGACGGCGGGCTGTCGATAGGCTACCGGTGTGAACGACTGCCTCTTCTGCAAAATCGTGGCCAAGGAGATGCCGGCCGAGATCGTCTACGAGACCGGCAGGACACTGGCGTTCCGCGACATCAACCCGCAGGCCCCCACCCACGTGCTGGTCATCCCGAAGGGGCACTATTCCGACGCGGCGGCGCTGGCCGACGCCGACGACGGGCTGGCCGACGAGGTGCTCAAGGCGGCCCACGCCGTGGCCGTCATGGAGGGGGTGTCCGAGGACGGCTACCGGGTGGTGTTCAACACCGGAGCCGGGGCCGGGCAGACCGTCTTCCACGTGCACGCCCACGTGCTGGGCGGGCGCGCGCTGACGTGGCCACCGGGATAGCCGGGACCTCTGAGGCCCAACCCGGCGATATTGACGCGAGCAATCGGCGTCGTCCCGGATACGATGGGCTCAGAAGACACCGAAAGAGACCGGGAGGCATCAGGCCGCTGGCCTGCCCATGTCCGAACTACACGAATCCCGACGCACGGCACCTCCCTCGCGCACACAAGCCAAGGTGCTGATTCCGGACGAATACCCGATGGTCAGCCTCCTCGGCTCCCGTGACGAGCTGCTCCGCGTCATCGAGGGCGCCTTCAAGGCCGACATCCACGTACGCGGCAACGAGATCACCGTCACGGGCTCTCCCGACGAGAGCGGCACCGTGGTGCGGCTCTTCGAGGAGCTCGTCGAGGTGCTGCGCAGCGGCGGCGAGCTCACGCCCGACGCGGTCGAGCGCAGCATCGCCATGCTCCGCATGACCTCCGACCGCCCCGCCGAGGTGCTCTCCCTCGACATCCTCTCCTCCCGCGGACGCACGATCAGGCCGAAGACGGTCAACCAGAAGCGCTACGTCGACGCGATCGACAAGCACACGGTCGTCTTCGGCATCGGCCCCGCCGGCACCGGCAAGACCTACCTCGCGATGGCCAAGGCCGTGCGGGCGCTGCAGGAGAAGCGGGTCAACCGGATCATCCTGACCCGGCCCGCGGTCGAGGCGGGCGAGCGGCTCGGCTTCCTGCCCGGCACCCTCTACGAGAAGATCGACCCCTACCTGCGGCCGCTCTACGACGCGCTGCACGACATGGTCGACCCCGACTCGATCCCCAAGCTGATGGCCGCGGGCACGATCGAGGTCGCGCCGCTCGCTTATATGCGCGGAAGATCTCAACCGGTCGGCACGGGAGTGCTGACTCCGGATGGGTTCCGCTCCATCGGAGAGCTGGAGGTCGGCGACCTGGTCATCGGTTCGAATGGTGAGCCGACCCCCGTGCTGGGCGTCTACCCGCAGGGGGAGCAGAAGGTCTACCGGCTTTACAGCCAGGACGGGGCTTCGGTGCTCGCCTCCGAGGACCACCTCTGGACTGTCCGCACCCGTGATGACGCCAACCGGGGAAAGCCGTGGCGGGTGCTGAAAACGAAGGAGATGATCGGCGACCTTCGGACAGCGCACTACCGCAAGTGGGAGTTGCCGATGCTCAGTGCGCCGGTCCAGTTCCCTGAGCGCGACATTCCCCTGGACCCCTACGCACTCGGGTTGCTTCTGGGAGACGGGTGTGTCACCGGGTCTACGACCCCCGCTTTCTCGACGAACGACGCGGAACTCGTTGCAAGACGGGAGCGTTGCCTGCCTGGAGTGCAGGCGAGGTGGCGGGGAGGGCCAGACTATGTGCTCAACCGGGTGAGGCAGCCTGGGGACAGCATGACGATCGCCAACCCGATCACCCACGCCATGCGTGAACTGAATCTGCTGGGCTGCGGCTCGTACACGAAGTTCGTGCCTGAGGTCTATCTCCGTAACACTCCAGAGATCAGGATCGCGGTGCTGCAGGGTCTGCTGGACGCAGACGGAGACCCTGTCGCCCAGCAGGGCCGCACATGCCGGATTCAGTTCTCCACCATCTCGCCACGGCTACGTGACGACGTGGTCTCGCTCGTCCAGTCCCTCGGAGGTGCGGCCTACTGGCGCGCCCGTCCGTTGAGCGAGCTGAAGCCAGGGCTGGCGAAGGGCAGACAGGTCCGTCATCGCCATGATGCTTACGTTCTGGACATCCGGCTTCCGCAGGGCATCGAGCCCTTCCGGTTGTCACGGAAGGCGGACACCTACAGGGCGCATGGTGGCGGCCGCCCCATGCGCTACGTGGACCGCATCGAGCCGCGCGGCACGGCGGAATGCGTGTGCATCCAGGTGGCGGCAGAAGATTCGCTCTATGTCACCGAGGACTTCCTGCTGACGCACAACACCCTCAATGACGCGTTCATCATCCTCGACGAGGCCCAGAACTCCTCGGCCGAGCAGATGAAGATGTTCCTGACCCGGCTCGGGTTCAACTCCAAGATCGTGGTGACGGGCGACGTGACGCAGGTTGACCTGCCCGCGGGCACGGTGAGCGGGCTGAAGGTGGTCCAGGAGATCCTCGACGGCATCCCCGACATCCACTTCTCCCGGCTGAGCAGCTCCGACGTCGTACGCCACAAGCTGGTCAGCGACATCGTCGACGCCTACGGGCGCTACGACGCCACCCGGGCGGCCCAGGAGCTCAAGCCCGTCCAGCAGCGGGGGAAGCGGCGGGTGAGCGACCGTGAGCATTGAGCTGAACAACGAGTCCGGCGTCGGGGTCGACGAGGAGTCGCTCGCCGCCCTGGCCGCTCACGTGCTCGGCGAGATGGGCATCAACCCGCTCGCCGAGCTGTCCATCGTGATGGTCGACGAAGACGCCATGACGCAGCTGCACGAGAAGTGGATGGGTGAGCCGGGACCGACCGACGTGCTGGCCTTCCCGATGGACGAGCTGCGTCCCGGCGGCGGCGCGCGCGGCGAGTCCGACGGCGCCGCCGACCCGGCGCTCCTGGGCGACGTCGTGCTCTGCCCGCACGTCGCCGCCAGGCAGGCGGCGGAGGCGGGCCACGGCACGGCCGACGAGCTGGAACTGCTGTGCACGCACGGCATCCTCCACCTGCTCGGCTACGACCACGCGGAGCCCGAGGAGCACAAGGAGATGTTCGGCTTGCAGGCCCGGCTCCTCGAGTCGTGGCAGGAGGTGCGCAACTCGCGGTGAACGCCTGGTTGCTGCTGGCCATCGCACTCGTGATCATCGGTGGCCTGATCGCCAGTGCGGAAACGGCACTGACGCGCATCTCCAGGGTGCGCGCCGAGGAGTACGCGCGTGAGAGTCGTCGGGGGGCGGCGCGGATGCAGGCCATCGTCAACGACCCGCCGCGCTACCTCAATCTGCTGCTGCTGCTCAGGCTGAGCTGTGAGCTGGTCGCGACGGTCATCGCCACCCTGCTGTTCATCGACCTCATGCACGACCAGGGCTGGGCCTACGTCTGGGCCGCCGTCGTGATGATCGTGATCAGCTACGTGGTGGTCGGGGTGATGCCGCGTACGCTGGGCCGCCAGCACGCGGAGCCGGTCGCGCTGGCCAGCGCTCCGATCGTGTACGGCCTGACCCGCATCTTCGGCCCCCTGCCCAAGCTGCTCATCCTGCTCGGCAACGCGCTGACCCCCGGCAAGGGGTTCCGTGACGGCCCGTTCACCTCGGAGGCCGAGCTGCGTGACCTGGTCGACCTGGCCGAGGAGCGCAGGGTGATCGAGCCCGACGAGCGCGAGATGATCCACTCGGTGTTCGAGCTGGGCGACACGCTGGTGCGTGAGGTCATGGTGCCGCGCACCGACATGGTCTACATCGAGCGCGGCAAGACGATCAGCCAGGCGCTGTCGCTGGCGCTGCGCAGCGGCTTCTCCCGCATCCCGGTCGTGGGGGAGAACGAGGACGACGTCGTCGGCATCGCCTATCTGAAGGACATCGCCCGCAAGATCCACGAGTCGGGCGGGAACGGCGGCGACACCGTCGAGTCGATCATGCGTCCGGCCGCGTACGTGCCCGAGAGCAAGCCCATCGACCAGCTCATGCGGGAGATGCAGGCCAGGCAGATCCACATCGCCATCGTCATCGACGAATACGGGGGCACGGCGGGCCTGGTCACGATCGAGGACGTCCTGGAGGAGATCGTCGGCGAGATCACCGACGAATACGACCAGGAAGCGCCGCGCGTCGAGCCGATGCCCGACGGCGGCATGCGGGTGACCGCGCGCATGCCGGTCGACGAGCTCGGCGAGCTGTTCGACACGGAGATCGAGGTCGACGACGTGGAGACCGTGGGCGGCCTGCTGGCGCACGCGCTCGGGCGGGTGCCGATCGCCGGCTCGCACGCTCAGGTGGCGGGCCTCTCGCTGACCGCCGAGAGCCTCGCGGGGCGCCGCAACCGCATCAGCACCGTGGTGGTGCGCCGGGTGGCGCCTCCTGAGGACGAAGCCGTTCCCGCCGCCGCCGAGCAGGAATGACCCGCGAGCGGGACGTATACGGATGGATGCCGCAAGCGTTCTACAAGTGGTCTGCAAGCCCGGCACGGCAGTCTTCTCACCAAGACATCCAGTGCGGTGGGTGTCAGGGAGCGCCAGGAGCCGGATGGGGTTCGCGGCATACTGGCGCTCCGGGGGGCGACGGCGTCACGGCCCGCTAGGGGGTCGGGACGCCGGTCGGCGCAAGGGTGTTCTCGTCCAGGAAACCGGATGAGAACACCCTTTTTGCGTGTTGGTGGGAACTTTGGTGGATTGCCGCTTTCGTCGGTTGGGGAGGCTGCGTCGAGGGGGAATCATGAGGCGCGAACCAGGGATCATCGGCTGCGGGCTGCTGGCCTGCGTCCTGGCCGGATGCGGCGGCGGGACGGCGGGAAGCCGTCTTGATCCGGGGGCCATGGCCCAGTTGCGCGAGGTGCTCAGCGAGGAGCCCCGGCTGCCCGACGGGTTCACGCCCAGGCCGGGGGAGGCGTGGCGGATCCCGTTCGACAGGGCGGGCAAGAACTGCCGTACGATGCTCCGCCCCGCCGAGGGGCGGGCCCCGCGCCAGGCGCTGACCGCGCAGGTGGCCGTCAGCTACACCGGCGACAACCTGGGAGAGCAGGCCGGGGTCGCGCTCGCCAGGTACACCGGCGGCGGGGCCGCCGACCACCTCGACGAACTGGCCGACGCGCTGGAGTCGTGCCGGCGGGTCAGCTCCCCTTCCGGCACCGACCTCCGCTCGCACGAACTGACCATCGAGGATGCGGGGGACGAGGCCGTGGGTGCGCGGCTGACGGGCCGGCTGAACGGCTACCCGTACGCGATGGACGTGGTGTTGTCGCGGGCCGGCGACACGCTCGTGTCGGTGGTGCACACCGGCCTGGATGACGTGGACGCCGGCCGTACGCGGGCGATGGTCGACGCGGCCATCACCATGGCGGAGGACCGCTGACGCCGCCGTGCCCGCCGCTCGGAGAAGTCGTTAGCCTGTTGCCGTGACTCTCGACCCGGAAGACAGCAAGATCATCACGCTGGCCAGGTCCGCCAGGGCCCGTAACGGCTCCGCGGAAGGGGCGGCCGTGCGTGACGAGACCGGCCGCACGTACGCGGCGGCGAACGTGGCCCTGGAGGCGCTCACGTTGTCGGCGGTGCAGGTGGCCGTGGCCATGGCGATCTCCAGCGGGGCCCGGTCGCTGGAGGCCGCCGCGCTGGTGAGCGAGGGCGGGCCGAGCGCCGCCGACGAGGCCGTGGCTTCGGAGCTGGGCGTCAAGGCGCTGCTCGTGGCCGGCCCCGACGGCACGGTGCGAGGCTGACATGCCGATGTCGCCCTTTCTGGCGCGACTGCGGGAGAAGGTCGGCACCGACCTGCTGATGCTGCCGTCGGCCGCGGGCTTCGTGTTCGACGACGCGGGCAGGCTCCTGGTGGCCCTGCACGGCGACGGAAAACTCTGGGCGGCGCCGGGCGGCGGCATCGACCCCGACGAGCGGCCGGCGGAAGCCGTGGTCAGGGAGCTGCGAGAGGAGCTCGGCCTCGAGACCGAGGCGCGGGGCCTGATCGGCGTCTACGGCGGCCCCGAGTTCCGCACCGTCTACCCCAACGGCCACCAGGTCGGCTACGTCATCGCGGCGTACGCCTGCGCCGTCGTCGCCGGACGGCCCGAACCCGACGGCGTGGAGATCAACGACTACCGCTGGGTGTCGGAAGAGGAGCTCACCACGCTCAAGACGACCCCGTGGACCCCGCTCGTGGCGCCGGAGGCGTTCGCCTGGTGGCGTGAACACGTCCGCCGATAGGCCAGAATGCACAATGTGACTTCGCCAGACATCCATCGCGCCGGATTCGCCTGCTTCGTGGGAAGGCCGAACGTCGGCAAGTCCACTCTGATGAACGCCCTGGTCGGCAGCAAGGTGGCCATCACCTCGTCCAAGCCGCAGACCACCAGGCGCGTCATCAGGGGCATCGTGCACCGTCCGGAAGCCCAGCTCATCATCGTCGACACGCCGGGGCTGCACCGCCCGCGCACGCTGCTCGGAGAGCGGCTCGACAGCCTGGTGTTGTCCACGCTGACCGAGGTCGACGCGATCGGCTTCTGCGTGCCGGCCAACGAGCCGATCGGCAAGGGCGACCGGTTCATCGCCGACAAACTGGCGGCGGTGAGGAAGACCCCGGTCATCGCGGTCGTGACCAAGTGCGACCTCGCGACCAAGGAGCAGATCGCCGAGCAGTTGCTGGCGGTGTCGCAGGTGGGGGAGTTCGCGGACATCGTGCCCGTGTCCGCGCAGTCGGGTGAGCAGCTCGACGTGCTGGCCGACGTGCTGATCGGGCACATGCCCGAGTCGCCGCCGCTCTACGAGGACGGCCGGCTCACCGACGAGCCCGAGCAGATCCTCGTCGGCGAGCTGATCAGGGAGGCGGCGCTGGAGGGCGTGCGCGACGAGCTGCCCCACTCGATCGCCGTCGTCGTGGACGAGATGATGCCCAGGGAGGGGCGCGACGACCTGCTCGACATCTACGCGCACCTGTTCGTGGAGCGGCCGTCCCAGAAGGCGATCGTCATCGGGCACAAGGGCGAGCGGCTGCGCGATGTCGGCACGAAGGCCCGCAAGCAGATCGAGGGGCTGCTCGGCACCCGCGTCTTCCTCGACCTGCGCATCAGCGTGGCCAAGGACTGGCAGCGCGACCCGAAACAGCTGCGCCGCCTCGGCTTCTACGACTGAGCCCGCGCCGGCTCCGGCTGGTCAGCGTGCCGAGGGCTGCTGCGACCGGGCGAGCCGCTCGCCAACGGAAGGGCTCGCCTCCGCCGCCGGGCTCTCCTCGGTCGCGCACGGGGTCGAGGTGCTCTACGTCTCCTCCCTCATCTGGTCGTTCGCGCCGCCCGCCCTCAAGGGCCCGGTCCTCGCCGCTGGTGGCCCGCTCCGTGACGCGCGGACCGTCCCACCGGTCCGCTGCAGAGTGGCCCCGGCGGGCGGTTCGGGGCGGTGCCGGTCAGCCCTGCGCCGGGGAGTGCGGGCGGGTGGCGACGAGGGCCGGCCGGAGCAGGCCGGTGACGTCGTCGCGGCCCGCCAGCCCGCGGACCTGACGGGCGAGCGCCGCGATGGCCTCCTGCGGGAGCACGCGCGAGGCGTTCAGCCGGTACTTCTCCTCCAGCTCGTCCATGCTCAGCGGATGTTCGGGCCCGCCTCGCGAGCTGTGCACGCGATGCTCCAGCCGCCGCCCGTCCTTGGTACGGACGCGCAGCACGGCCGAGAACGCCAGCGGGAACTCCTCCGTGCACATCTCGTCGGCCACCACCCGCACCCGCGCGGCCAGGGCGAGCCGCTTCTCGTCGCGGAAGGCGGCCTCGGTGAAGTCGTCGAGGTGCAGCCCGAGCCCGCCCCCGCCGACCAGCGCGCTGGCCACGGTGTACGGCCCCGAGAACTTGGCATGGTACGGAGTCCGCGGCCGCGCCTTCTCCTCGTACGGCTCGCCGATCGTGCGCAGCGGCGCGGACGCCACGCCCAGCTCGGCCTCCGCCACGTCCTCGGCCCGCAGCCCCTGAACCCGCAGCGCGAGCGCGGCGTCGATGCCGGGGTGGGTGAAATGGTTGGACGGGTACGGCTTGTAGACCGTACGCAGCAGTTCCCACCGATCGCCGAGCCCGTCGGTGATCGCGGCCCTGTCGTAGCGCCCGTCCAGGAACGCCTGGAAGAAGCCGAAACGCCCCTCGAAGACCGTCGGCGGCCCGGTCACCCCCTCAGCGGCCATCGTGGCGGCGACGACGCCCGCGTGGGCCGCCCAGCCGCAGTGGACGCGCTTGACGGTGCCGCCGGTGCGGTTGGCCTCGATGACCCCGGCTCCCATGCTCGCGGCGATGCCCATGGCCGCCGCGATGCCGCCGGCATCGAGGTCCAGGAGCAGGGCCGACGCGGCGGCGGCGCCGACGGTGCCGCAGATGGACGTGGCGTGCCAGCCCTTCTCGAAGAACAGCGAGTTGCGTAGCTCGGGCAGGTAGGAGGCCATGCCGAGCCGGTTGGTGATCTCGTTGCCCACGGCGATGGCCTGGCACAGCGCCGCCCCGGGGACGCGGGCCGACTCCGCGACCGCCAGCGCGGCGGGCACGACGGAGGCGGACGGGTGCAGCACCGAGGGCAGGTGCGTGTCGTCGAAGTCGAGCGCGTGCGCCAGCGTGCCGTTGACCAGGGCGGCCGACGGCGCGGGCAGCGCGAGCGGGTGGCCGAGCACGGATGACTCGCCGGCTCCGCCCCACCGGCCGGCCAGCCGCCGCACCGCCTCGTGCGGCTCGTCGTGGCCGGTGAGCTCCAGGGCGGCCAGGCCGTTGCCGAACATGTCGAGCACGCGGCCCGTGACGTCGTCCATGACGGGCTCGGGCAGCCCGGTGCGGGCGTCTGCGGCGAACTCGGCGAGAGCGGAGACGATGGTCGTCCCGGCCTGACCGGTCATGACGCGATCACCGCCAGCGGCCGTACGGGGGCGCCCGTGGCGCCGACGACGTGCAGCGGGTTGATCACCAGCAGGAACTCGGCCGCGCCGAGCTCTCGCAGCCGGGTCAGCCGCATGGTCTCCACGATGTTCACCCCGGCCTCCACCAGAAGGATGCGGTGCACCGGCAGCGTGGCGTGGCCGCGACCGGCCGCGATGTGCTCGAACGCGATCGTCTCGCCCCCGGCCGCCGAGACGCCCTGCTCGACCAGCCAGCGGGCCGCGTCGGCGCCGGGCCCGGGCACGCCGCCCTCCTCGCCGGTGAACCGGGACGGACGGTCCCATTCCAGCGACCAGCCGGTGCCGATCAGCACCGCGTCGCCGGGCCGGATCGCCACGCCCGTCCTGTCCAGCGCCGCCCGCAGGTCGTCCCTGGTCACCTCGTATCCGGGCGGCAGCACGTCCACGCCGTGCACGGCGGTCACGTCGAGCAGCACGCCGCGCCCGACGTACGGGGGGAAGGTCTCGATGCCCAGCCGGGACAGCCCTTGGTGCGACTGGATGCCCGCGACCTCGACCCCGCCGTACGCGTGGCCGTCGTGGGAGACGTGGCCGAGCGCGTCGACGTGGGTGCCCACGTGGCCGCCGGTCACGATCAGCTCGTTGGCGGCCGATCCGCCGTCCTCGCGCACCATGTCACCGTGGCGGCGCTCGATGACCATCCGGAACCTCGGATGGTTCGGCGACTGGGGCATGCCCGTCCGCATGGGCTGGGCGAGGTCCACGACCTCGGCGCCGTCGAGCTGCTCCCAGAGCGTCGTCCCTGTCATCACACGATTTCCCTGTCCCGCAGGGCGGCCCGTTCGCCGGCGCTGCCGCCGATCCTGCCCCACACGTCGTCGTTGCCGGCGCCGCGGGCCCGGCCGGTCCACCGGATGGTGCCGGGCGGAGCTCCGGTGCCCTCGCCGGTGGCGGATCGATTCCCCGGGACGATCTGCTCTGCCTCCACGAATCGGCCTCCTCAGGTGGCTGGGTGCGTCCCAGCCAGGACTTCACCATGTATTGAAACAGCGTTACTGTGAGCGGAACAACCCTCCGTCTGCGAGAGCATGCCTGGAGGTACTACAGCGTCGTCGGTGACGTCTACGCGCTGGAGAACTGGGCGGCCTCCGACGACGGGGCCAGGACGACTGGTGGGAGTTCCCTCGACACTCGAATTGTTGCTGATCTTCTACGCGCGTCTCGTTCCGGCGTCAAAGATAGGTGAGCCGATCCCGACCGTTTCCGCAGGAGGAACGATGCCGACGAAGAGCTCAGGCGCCGCGAGCGGCGAGGCCCCCGCGCGTGAGAGCACCGGGCAGGCCATCGCCACGGTGGAGCGCGCCACCGACGTGCTGATGCACTTCGCCGAGACGCCTTCGAACACGCTCGGGGTGACCGAGATCGCCGAGGCGCTCGGCATGTCCAAGGCCGCGGTGCACCGTATCCTCGCCTCGCTTCGCGTGCGCGGGCTCATCGATCTCGACCCGGCGACCCGGCGCTACTCGCTGGGGGTCGGCGCGATGCGTCTGGGCCTGGCCTACCTTGACCGCATCGACGTGCGCCGCATCGCCGAGCCCGAGCTCGTCACGTTGTCGCGGCGCACCGACGAGACCGCCACGCTGTCCATCCGCACCGGGCGCCACCGCATCTACGTCGACCAGGTGACCCCGGCCCGTGAGGTCATCATGAGCGTCAGCCTGGGCGTCGCGTACCCGCTGCACGCCGGCGGATCGTCGAAGGCCTTCCTGGCGTTCCTGACGGACGAGGAGATCGAGGACTATCTGTCCAGCGGCCCGCTCGAGCCGCTGACCGGCAACACCATCGTGGACAAGGCCAAGCTCCGCAGAGAGCTCGCGACGATCCGCGGGGCGGGTTACGCCCAGTCGTTCTCCGAGCGCATGTCGGGCGCGGCCTCCGTCGCCGCCCCCGTCTTCGACCACCACGGCAGGCCGTTGGCCGTCGTCAGCGTCAGCGGCCCGGCCGAGCGCTTCCGCGAGGAAGCGGCCTACTGCGCCGAGATGCTGCTCGAGTCAACCGCACGCCTGTCCGCCCGGATGGGCTGGACCGCCCCTGAAAGGAGGTGACGGCCGGCGCCCCGCGGCCGGCCGTCCTGTCTGCCGTCGATACGACCTGCTCGTCAAGGGCGGCACCGTTGCCCTTCCCCACCACGGGGAGATCCGCGCCGACCTGGCGGTCTCCGAGGGGAAGGCGGTCGCGCCGGCCGACGACATCCCCGCCGCCGACGCGGCCGAGGTGCGGACGGCGAGGTCGCCGGAACCCCCCGACGGCCGGTACGCCCGCCGCGGCCAGGGACAGCACCTGCACATCGGACGGGCCGCCCCCACAGCGGGCCCGCGACCTTGGGGCTCACCTCGCCCTCGCCCTCGCCCTCGCCCACGACGTCGTAGCCCAGCTCGTCGCGGAAGAGGTCGAGATGCGGGCCGGACTCCGTGACACCGACGACTACGGCGGTGATCCCCTCGATCAGCGACTCTCGGTCGTTCTCGGTCACGTGCCCTCCGGAGCGCGAACGTGTTCCCTATTGCGGAACGCTGTTTCGTTCTCGATCAGTCGCCGAGGCCAGGATCTCCTGACCGGAGCCGTCAGCCGCGGCGGACCAGGGCCGCGACGGCCAGCAGGATCACCAGGACGGCCGACGCCAGCGCCGCGAACCAGCCGAACCTGATCACGGGCTCGATCGACAGCAGGTCACCGAGATCGACGGAGACCCGATCGCGAAGACCACGGTCGCCGGTCATGAAGGACACCAGCAGCAGCACCGCCGCGACTCCCGGAACGGCGGCCAGCGCGGCCAGCCGGGGCCGGCCGAGCACGCCGGCGAACCCGCACGCCAGCGCCGCCAGCCCCGCCACCAAGGTGTGGACGCCGGACGCGGCGTCGACGCCGCGCACGTCGCCGGCCACCGCACCCCCGATGAGCTCGCTGCGCGCCTCCACCCCGGCCCATGGCAGGACCGCGCAGGACATCAGCAGGGCGCCCGCGATCACGACGCCCAGCGGAACGCCGCGGCGGGCGCGCGGCCTGGTGTGCGTGGGCTGCGGAAAATCGGCCACACGATCAGGGTAAGCCGCACCCGCGCGCGCCACCACCGCCAACCGCGGAACCCGTCACCTCACGCAACGCTTCCATCACCGTCCCGCTGCCACGGCTGTCCCCGCCGCCCCGGTGGTCGCCGGTCCGAGAGCCATTCGCTCGCCCCACTCCAGTCGCGACCGCAGCTGGACCGCGTCGGCGGCCAAGGCGGACACCAGCGTGCCGGACACCGCCAGCGGCAGCACCGCGACCCCGTCGGCCACTGCCGTTTCCTCCGCGGACGCCGTCAGGAACGCGTTGCCGACGCAGCGGGCCGAACCGTAGACGACGGGGGAGGTGTCGACCGCCGGGTCGCCCACGGTGAACTCCTGGCGAAGCAGCGGCAGGCCGTCGCACGTGGCGTCGAAGCGGGCGTGGCAGCGGCCCGGCGGCTCACCGTACCGGCCGAAGACGATCTCCTCCCGCCACAACACGCTCGCGTCCGGCTCCAGCGTCAGCCGGACCAGCAGGCGGTGCTCGCACCCGGCGGCGAGCACCGTCGGCTCCGGAGTGAAGCGCAGTTCGGCGCCCGCGCCCACCCGCGCGGTGACCAGCAGCTCCGACGCGCCTTCGCCGGGCAGGACCAGGGTGCTCGCGACCGAGCCCAGCTCCAGCGTGGTGCGCGGGGCGACGTCCAGGTCCAGGGCGAGCCGGTCGCCGCCGAGCGGGCCTGCCGCGGTGGAGACGAGGTGCACGGTGTACGGGCCGGTCTGGCGCAACGTCAGCGGCGGCGCCGAGGCCAGCCGCCGCACGACGGTCGTGCCGTCCGGCGCCCGTGCGGTCGCCACGGCGGCCCGCGCCCACATGCCCCGACGTCCCGAGCCCGCGTGTCGGGTGCCCGCGTGTGCGGGGTTCGGGTGCGCGGGGTGCGGGTCGTGCGTCGTGCCGCCGCGCATCAGGAGAGGGCCGCCGGGTGGGCGTGCGACCAGGCGCGCACCTGCTCCGCGACCCATCCGGCCACGTCGCCGGCCTCCGGGTCCTGCCTGATCGAGGTGAACAGGACAGGCCGCTCACCGCGTACGGCCGCCGCGTCGCGCGCCATCACGCCCAGGTCCGCGCCCACCATCGAAGCCAGGTCGGTCTTGTTGACCACCAGCAGGTCCGCCGCCGTGACGCCGGGTCCGCCCTTGCGCGGCACCTTGTCGCCGCCCGACACGTCCAGGACGAAGATCTGCCGGTCGGCCAGCCCTCGGCTGAACGTCGCCGTCAGGTTGTCGCCGCCGCTCTCGACGATCACCACGTCCAGCGGGCCGAACCGGTGTTCCAGGGTCTCCACGGCGTCGAGGTTCGCGGCGATGTCGTCGCGGATGGCGGTGTGGGGACAGCAGCCGGTCTCCACGGCCAGGATGCGTTCCTCGTCGAGTACGCCGGCCCCGCGCAGGAAGTCGGCGTCCTCGGTGGTGTAGATGTCGTTGGTCACGACGCCCAGCGACAACGACGCGCCGAGCGTCCGGCACAGCGCGGCGACCAGGGCCGTCTTGCCGCTGCCCACGGGGCCGCCCACCCCGAGCCGCAGCGCCCTGCCCCTGCCGTCGGGAGTGTGATGGTGATCGTCATGGTGTGAGCCCATCGTCGAGGTCCTTCCTAGGAGACGAACAACCGGATGCCGGCCCGGGCATGCCGCTCGGCCAGCAGGTCAAGGCCCGGCGACGAGTACGCGGGCAACGCCGCCCAGTGGGCCCCCGCGCTGCCGGGCCGCTCGGACGTGCCGGGCGGGCAGGCGGCGGCGGACACGGCGGACAGCTCGGGTGTGAGGTTCGCCAGCAGGCCGTGCACGGCGACCGGGTCCAGCCCGAGCAGGCGGACCGCCGCCGTGGCCGGGCCGCTGACCGCGTGGTACGCCGCCGCCAGCGCCGCGTCCTGCGGCGTCGTCCCCGCCGCGTGCGCCGCGACCCCGAGCGCCACGGGATGATGCGGATGCGGTACGGCCCGCGCCAGCTCGTCCAGCACCGGCGACGGCCACACACGCCGGGCGACCCTGACCAGCAGCCTGCCCTGGGTCCTAGAGGCGTCGCGCTGGGCGGGCGAGGCGGTCCTGGCGTCCACCTCCCTGTCGAGCACCACCCACGGGTCCGCGTCGCTGCCGGCCGGGAGCCGGTCCGTTGGGGCGGTGGCGGGCGGCGTGGGGAC